>CAYYHN010000027.1:10491-14688 GCA_964471245.1 uncultured Rhodothermaceae bacterium
AAAGGTGCATGACTTTAGGAAAGCACTGGGCGTCGTGATGCAGGAAAATTTCCTGTTCGATGGCACAGTAGCTGAGAACATTCGCTTTGCCCGACCCGATGCATCGCCAACTGAAGTCGAAGCCGCCGCAAAACTAGCCAATGCACACACGTTCATCGAAGGATTCCCCGATGGCTACGACAGTGTCGTAGGCGAACGTGGGATCAAACTATCGGGCGGTCAACGCCAACGCATTGCCATAGCACGCGCGTTGCTTGCTGATCCACGGATTCTCGTGCTCGATGAAGCCACATCCAGCCTTGATAGCGAGAGCGAAGCGCTCATCCAAGAAGGCCTTACCCGTCTACGAGAAGGCCGAACCACGTTCGTCATCGCGCACCGCCTCTCGACCATTCGCAGTGCCGACCAGATCTTGGTGATTGAGGATGGCGAAGTCGCAGAGAAGGGAAGCCATGAAACGCTCTATGCGCTTGGCGGTCGTTACCGTGCCTTGTACGACCAGCAGCATCGTTGGGAGCAAAATCGCTTCGTAAATCCCGGTGAGGTCTTACCCTCTCGTGCCTAACAAAATGCCTCGCCACCGAGAAGGGTAGCGAGGCATATAAACTTTAGGCTTATTCTCGGTGCTTACATGCTCGTCAATGGCACTTTGACCATCGTTTGGTCCCACATGATGCCGAGGTGCAGTGTTTGCTCATCAATCTCTTCGAGGCCAATGGTAAACGCTTCATGCATGTCATCCATCATGGTTACGGGGACGCGCACGCGCATGACGTCGTTGCTTTCATCGTAGCCACGTGAACCCCACTGATTGGGCACGCTGTTGACAATAATGGTCCACTCCGATGCACCGGGAATCGAAAACAGCGTGTACGTACCGGCAGGAAGCGTTTCGCCGCCCATCTTAATATCGTGCGTAACGGTCAGTTCGGTGCCTTCGTTCGCACCCGTACGCCAGACGGCATCCATTGGGACGAGGCCACCAAAGATGTCCCGATCTCTCTTGCGGGGTGAACTGTACGTAATTTTTACGTAAGCGTCGCCCAGCATGGCGCGGGTCATCATCAGCGGGCTGGCACGTTGCTCGGGTGGCTCTACAACGTTTTGTGCGTGTGTGGAAAGCGTGCTGCCAAGGAACAGGAGGCCGAGAGCTAAGAGAGAAGTAGCGATGCGTTTCATGTACGGTGGTCGGTTTAGTCCAATGAGTACGTAGTTGGGGTCAACAACGTTAAGGGTCTGCGGCCCGTCCAACGCACCATTGAACTATGGGTTCATTAATGAAGTGGGGTCACTTCAATATTTTCGAGGATCACTTCCGAGACTTGCTCCACTTTGCCTTCCGAAAAGGCCTCATCGAACCGATCAACTTCGCGGCCTAAATAATCGGCTTTGTAATTGATGTGGTCTGTAAATCGAAAGTCTCCGATCATACGCGAGTTAACCACCTTCCGAAAGCGCGCGCCCTCATCGTCCGTAAAGTAGTAGTAGGATAAATAGTCCATCGTCCATGCATCTTGGTGGATCCAGTACACAAACCAATCTTGGTAGTCGCGTCCGCCACCTTCCTCTTGGAAACGTATTTCAACCTTGTAGTAGGGCTGCCCCTCTAACTCAGCGGTGCCTAGATACGTTTTAATCACAGCAGGGTCGTTTAGCTTGTAGGGCAGGAGCGCAAAGTAGATCACCGAATTGACTGAGGTTTCCATCCGACGCATAAACTCGTCATCGAACTCGCCACGCACGCCATCGATCTCGCGGAAGAAGCCGTCGTTGTTCAGGATTTCGCGGACGACGCCCGTTGTATCCGTCGTGTAAATGCGCTCGTATTGGAATCGGCCGCCTTCATGTTCGGCAACGAATTGGCGACCTCGGAAGTCGAAGGTGATACGCTTGCCATCGAGTTGATCGCCCCCGTGCGCAAGGATCGCCTTGTCAATGATCGTCTGTGCATCGGGTGGGGGCGAGGTACAAGCTGCTAGCGCAAGCAACAAGACTAGCGTGAGAAACCACGGAGGTTGCTTGTAGGCACGAGATAGCATAGGTGAAAACTCAAGTTGTTGAGGTGGATCGCACGCGCCTCACAAATAACCACCAAAGCAGGCTGTTGAGGGCGAGGTAGCCGAAGAGGACGCCATACGTGATGGCATATCCGGTCATCGATCCACCGTAGTGGACCAACGGCATATTAATCACGAGTAGCAACGGGAAGCCGAGGGCCAATGCCACGCCATTGCCGAGCACCTGATCTTGCGCCACGGGTGTTTGGTATTCGGGATCAGTCACGCGAATAAGTGCCAAACCTGAACTGATGGTCCCGGTTTGCTCCGCGTAAATGCCGACCATGCGCTCCATTTTGTGGTCGTCGAAGACGTGGCGAATGGTGAACCGGATGCTGAGATACGTGATGAGGGCTCCTACCGTCGCCATTGTGACAATGGGGCCCAAAAACGTCCATGCCACGCCTAGGCTAATGCCCATAATGGCAGCCGTAACCAGCATGTCAACTGAGACACCAGTAATACGGTTGACGAAGCCGTCGTCGATGACGTAGGAAATATTCAGGCGGTCCATGATGAAGCGGACAAGCAGGGCCAAGAGGTTTGCCGTCAAGAATATCAGCGACCACAACGTTGTGCGTTCTTTTTCGAGGCCGACTGCAATCAGTGCTTGATCAAGCAAGAACGTTACGCCATAGGCAAGCAAGTAAATGCTGCCAATGAGCGCAATGTGAAAGGTCAGCGTGTCGATGGCACCGCTAAAGAAAGTGAGCGTGCCACCGGAGGTGCGATTGGAAGCATCCATCACACCGGAGCGTTCCGAGTGAGAGCGACTCGCATCACGAATCAACTCGGTTTCGCCGCGCCGGATGCCGCGATTAATGAGGTAGACGCCGGAGAGGTACGCAATCAAAAAGCCAATTGCTGCCAAAGTCAATCCAATCGAACCAGCGCCAGCGAAGCCGTACACTTCCCACGAATCCCCAATCGAATAGGCGATGCCGGGGTTCATGCCAAACCCAAGGGGAAGGAGCATGCCCATCGCAGGTATTACATCGGGATTTGCAAACCAGAGAAACGCAAACGCCACCGTCAAGCCAACCAACGCTTGTAGCAGATAGGTCATCACCTTGATAAACCCGATCTGAACAGCCCCCACCGAGCGCTTTCCAGGCAGCGTACGAAGCCCCATCGCGATGAACGTGATCGCAAGGAGATGGTAGACGTAAATCCCCATCCGGTCGATAGAGAAGTCGAGCCAGCCGATCAACTCGGGCCCAAAGATGAGTCCGGCAAATCCTGCGATGAGGTTGTTGGGGATGAGGAAGCGCTGGAAGAACGGGACGAATCGTCGCAGCAAGGTTGCAAGCACCAGCAGGACGCTGATGATGGCGAGGTCGAGGACGAGTTCCTGTGCAGAAAAGGCGAACTGCCAAGCTTTCATACCACAGCAAAAGTGACGATGGGAGGGACGCGCCATGATACGGCGCAGCCTTCGGATCCACTAATGTGTGTGTGTGTTACTTGCTGGCAGCGTTAGTTCTGCATCAAGTCACACAGCGAGCGAGCAGGACGGTTAGGCATCACTAGGGTACCTCGGCTAGGGCGCAAGGTCGATCGGACATGCAGCGAAATGCTGCCAGCCAAAAGAGGGGCCAACACTTTCGGGTGCATCCCGAGGCCGACTTCTTCGTGCCGATGAAACGCTTCCTCTAAACTCAACACGCTGAAGCGATGTGCATCTGGATGTGTCCGTGGGTCGGCGGTATAGATGCCATCCACGTCCGTCCAGCGTTCGAGCACGTGGGCACGAAGGAAGCGCGCCAACACAGCCGCCGTATAATCGCTGCCCCCGCGCCCAAGCGTGGTGACCATGCCATCGGCTGTACGAGCGATGAAGCCAGTGACCACCGGAATGATTGCTTCGGATAGTCGTGCGTGCCAAGCCAACAGGAGACGCCGCGTCATTTCAGCATCGATCACGGCTTCACCAAAGGCATCATCCGTAATGAACAATTGGTCGGCGGAAAAGGCCTGTGCAGGCGTTCCGGCTTGCTCAAGCAACGCCGCGACGAGTGGTACAGACATCCGCTCGCCAAACGCCACAACGGTATCACGGTCGGCTGGCGTGACCTCTTCTCGGAGTAGGCGTTCAGAAATAGCGCGCAGTGCATCGAGCAGGGGAAACACGTGTGCTTCG
>CAYYHN010000028.1:0-14641 GCA_964471245.1 uncultured Rhodothermaceae bacterium
TTCGAGGTGACCAATGTTGGTTTTAACGGAGCCGATGGGGCACGGCGTGTCTTCAGCACGGCCCGTTTGGAGCACCGTGCCCAACGCATGGGCTTCGATGCGGTCGCCGAGCGCAGTCCCGGTGCCGTGCGCCTCGATGTAATCAATGGTGTGCGGAGCAACGTCGGCATTCGCATAGGCAACACGAAGGACGGCTTCTTGGGCACGTTGGCTTGGTGCCGTAAGGCCGTTGGAGTGCCCGTCTTGGTTGGTGGCGCTCCCGCGAATGACTGCGTAAATACGGTCGCCATCGGCTTGGGCTTGGGCAAGCGGCTTCAACACGACGAGCCCTGTCCCTTCACCGCGAACGTAGCCATCAGCACGGGCATCGAACGCTTTGCAGCGCCCGTCGGGTGCCATAAAGCCAGCTTTAGAGAAGTTGATCGTGACTTTGGGGTCGAGGATCACATTGACGCCGCCAACCAGTGCTTGACTAGCCTCGCCGCTGCGCAAGCTTTGGCAGGCCAAATGTACAGCCACCAGCGAAGAGGAGCAGGCCGTATCCACAGCAATGCTCGGGCCGTTGAGGTTGAGCACGTACGACAAGCGGTTCGCCGCGATGCTCAGCGCATTTCCCGTCCCGAAATAGGCGTCATCCAAATGGTGGATGCTTTGCAAGGTGCTGTAATCGTGGGTCGAGATACCTACGAAAACCCCGGTTGCCGTTTGGCCGAGGTCCTTTGGGCGTATTCCCGCATCTTCGAGCGCTTCCCAAGCGACCTCTAAGAGCAGTCGCTGCTGTGGATCCATTCGGTGTGCCTCACGAGGGGCAATCCGGAAAAACTTAGGATCGAACCGGTCTACTTGCTCAAGGAAACCACCCCATCTCGTTTGCAGGTCGTCATTGGCATCCGCGAACGCGTCCGGATCCCAGCGATCCACGGGGACCTGCTGGATGGCATCGTGTCCGGAACGCAGCAATTCCCAGTAAGCTGCCAGACTGCCTGCCCCCGGAAAACGACACGCCATACCGACAATTGCTATGGGCATCGTGTCCGAGCGCACCGATGTACGGCTCACTGCCACCTCTTGCGTATCCTGAGGTGTGGCGAGGTAAGTAGCCAGCTCATCAATCGTCGTGTAATCGTAGATCAGGGTCGGTGAGAGGGGGCGACCGAGCCATGTTTCTAAGGCACCCGCCAAGGCGAGCGCATCGACAGAGGCCAGCCCAAGGTTCGCAAACGGAGCGTGTACATCGATGGCGTCCACCGAACATCCAACTTTATTCGCAAGATGAGTGGTAAGCCAAGCAGTTATGTCCGAGTGAGAAATAGGCATGGGGATCGATGAGCGGGACGTAGTAGGATCGTTTAAACCCTAACAAGTACGTCAAGTAGCACACCCTGCGGCGGCACAAGGCGCGCACGCATCTAGCAAAACTAACGCGTTTGATTATTGAGCTTGTGTGAGCGTCAGATAACGTTCGCGGCACACAAAGCGCTTGATTTTACCGCTAGACGTTTTGGGAAGGTGGCCGAAAGGGATAAGTAACACGTCATGAACATGTAAATCATGAACTGCCGATACAGCACTGCGAATTTTTGAAAGGATCTCTTGCTCTACTATAGAATCTTGAGCACCCAAGATACGGTTTTCATAGATGTGATGTGTACGACTCGTTTGGCGATCTAGCTCAAGAGCGAGCACGAGCACCTCTGAGTGTTCATGCTCGATACTAAAGGCCGCACATCCGCCTTTTTGAAGAGCGGGATGGCATGTTTCGATGGTAGCCTCAATATCATGAGGATAGAAGTTATGGCCACGAATGATAATCAGTTCTTTGATGCGGCCTGTTACAAAGAGGTTCTCGTCACGATAAAAGCCTAAGTCTCCCGTACGCAGAAAAGGACCTTCACCTGTTTTCTTGAGGTAGGCATCAAAGGATGCTTCCGTGGCAGTAGGGTTGTTCCAATACCCAATGGAAACGCTCTCACTGGCAATCCAAATTTCACCAATCTGGTCTGGTTCACAGAGGGTCAATGTGTTGGGGTCGACAATGCGAATGTGACCATCCCACGAGAAACCACAACCCACAGGGGTAAACGTTTGCGCGTCTGGTTGTGCCGGAGGGGCCAAAAATCCTTGACCTAGTGCTTGGGCATCTAAGGTTAGCACAGTCGGTGCTTCTTGTTTGGGCGGACCCGTGACCATGACGGTTGATTCCGCAAGACCATAGCTTGGAAACCATGCCGTTTCTTGAAAACCTGCGGGACGAAAGAAGTCAGCAAACCGAGCAAGTGTATCGGCACGAATGGGTTCTGCGCCAATGAACGCCAGATCCCATGATGAAAGGTCGAGCGTATCCCGTTGTGCTGGAGAAATGGTTTGGATGCAGCGCGCAAAAGCAAAATTCGGCCCACCGCTAGTCGTAGCGCGATAGTCCGAAATGGCTTGCAGCCAGCGGAGCGGGTGTTGCAAAAAGGTTAATGGAGACATCAGCGTCTGCTCAAACCCTGTGTAAATACCTTGCAGGATACCCACCAGTCCCATGTCGTGATGGTGTGGGAGCCACAGGACCGCATGGCTTTCCGTGCTATGACCGAAACCGCGTCGGATGCGTTCATTATTGTGCATCAGATTGCCATGGCTGATCTTGACGCCACGCGGCGTTCGGGTTGAGCCCGATGTGTATTGAAGCAGGGCGATATCCGTTTGAGATGCTATGTAGGGCTGCCACTGTTCGCTCAGTACGGGGTCAATGGTATCAGTAAACAGCCAGCGGGTACGAGGCATCGCCGCATTAGCCCGAAAGGCCGGACGAATCACACGGCCCATAGCCTGCGTTGTCAGAATAATCGTTGGATCAGCATCTCGGATAATATGCTGGATATTCTCTTGTTTGCGCTTCAGCCACGAGGCATGGATAGCTGGGAGCGGGATTGCAATAGTGCCACTGTAAAAGCACCCGAGAAGCGTAGCCAAAAAATCTAAGCCAGCAGGATAGAGAAGGACGGCACGCTTCCCCGGTAAGTCTAGTTGCTGCAACTTTGCAGCAATGCAGCGAGCTTGGTGATCAAGTGCTTGGTAGGTAATTTCAACGATATCATCTACGTCTTCACTCAGGAAACGATAAGCTAAGCGGTTTGGCTCGGTTTGGGCTCGGTACTGTAAAGTTTGTGAGAGAGAGGTATGTAAATCAATTTGTAGCATATACTTATAGACCGAGGTACCGCAGCTCTAAATAGGTCACCCTCCGATGTCAATAGTGAAAAGTGCCTATGACGGATTGTTCAAGGTATAGAAAATCGCTGTGACTGGACTCGAAAACAGACAGAAGATGTACGTGCTTGGTATTGCAGGCTGAGTAAAAAGCCTAGTTTTAATAATGAAAATTGAATGGTTGGATTGGGTGCAACGTGTGGGCAGCGATCCAGTGGCTAGCAGCCAAGAGCAGCAGGGCCCAGCGCTTATGTACTCCAATGTCGTCAACCATTCCGAGCGTCGCTATACTTGGCGCACTAACTTACGGTTTTTGCGAATAGAAGAGCTTTGTGGTATATGGCATACATCGACTATGCAGTAGTACTTATCGTGTGGGGCGCATGGGAATTTTTTGTCTCGTGGAAGAAACGTGATCGATCACACTCTGCTTCCCCAACAGCGCCTCAGTCCTTAATGATCTTATGGGGGGTAGGTGTGGGAAGCATAGCGGTGTCGATTATCGTAGCCCTGCTCGGCGTTCATCCAAGCATGACCTACGAAGGCTTCCGATTGATAGGATTTGCCGTCCTATTCATTGGCATGGCCATTCGGGGACATGCAATCTATACCTTAGGGCGCTTCTTCTCTGTTCATGTTGAAATGCACGCCGATCACAAATTAATTCAGTCAGGTCTTTACCAGTATGTGCGACACCCTTCATACACTGGCTTGCTCGTCTCCTTCATAGGTCTTGGTATTGCATTGGGAAATTGGCTTAGCCTCGCTCTGCTTGTCATCCCAATTGCGGTCGCGTTAGCATATCGCATAGAGGTAGAAGAAAAAGCGCTGACCGAGGAGTTTGGCGATGCGTATACCGCGTATTGCGTGCAAGCCAAGCGACTGATTCCATGGATATACTAGCGCAAGTTGCGTTCAGAGACTGTCTGGCAAGAGGGTTGGCAGGCGAGATGGTGGGATTTTTAGGCGTAGTCTTGTCCGATTTTGAGGGTCGTAGCAGCGCTACGGGCCGAAAAACCGTAGGCGAAGCCGAAGGGTATCGGGCGAGTCTGCGTCGAAAAGACCCCCAGCGCAGCCCCCAATCGACTTACCAGACAGTCTCTCAACCCTTCACATGGTCCATGCTTTATGTTGGGCGGAAAACTACACAACGGCTAGACCTTCATGTTTGCTGGTAGCCGCTTTATCATAATACGTCGCCAAAGCGGGGGGATAATGGCGATGTAAAAAGTGGCAAAATAGCCCAAGGGTAGGGAGGGGGACTCCTCGCACGGCTGGAGGTTTTGGAATGGCCGACTCGCTACCATGTGGTGATCAGGGTGTCGCGTGAGTTCAATCAAGACGTAGCGGCTAAATCGGTGATTGCTTTGCCAGCTATGTTCAGGGCCGACTTTCGTGTTTTTGTCGCGCCGAAGCCCCCAGTGCCGGATGTAGTTGACGTACTCAAGAATAATAACGGCTATGAGGCAGTTGATGGTGAATGCATAGAGCCCTTCTAATCCGAATAGAAGAAAAAAACCAAGGACAGTCAGAATCTCTACAGCTAAGAATCTGCCCGCTTTGTGATTGAACCGAGACTTTGCTTTTTTCGCTTCGATTCGCCAAGATTGCAGGAACTGGCCGGGTACGGTTGTAACGAAGAACGTGTACAGGCTCATCGAGGCCGGAGCCGAGGCGGGGTCTTCATCGGTGCCAACGAGTTTGTGATGCCCCTTCATGTGCTCCGTCTCAAAGTGCATGTAGCTAACGGTCCATAAGAGTATTCTGCCTAGGAGACGGTTGCTTTTCTTCGGGTCATGAATGAGTTCATGGGCGATCACGATGGACGCAATGCCAGATGTGAGTCCTGCCGAAACAGCTGCTTCGGTTAAAGTTCCCCAATGAAAGTTGCCGATATGCGTATGGTATATCACATACACTAAGCTCGCCATCACCAAGGCTTGTAGGACAAAATGGAGATGCAGGATATGCCGGAAGAAGGCTGGCGAGGCATGTTCTGCGTTATAGCTCTTATCCGATCCGCAGAGTACATCGAGTAGTGGGTAAATGAGTAAAACAATAAAAAGCGGCCAGAGCTTATAGCCTGCAAAAAAGTTACTATAGATAACAATGCAGGGAAGAACCAAACTAAGGAGATAGCCAAAGTAGGGCGTCTTTTTCATGAATAGGCGACGTACTGTGGTTTAGATGTGCTGTAATAAAAGTGTGGTGAGCATCTTGTCTTGATACGTGGGAAAAGCGCAGGTTGTAGACACGTTGCCAACAACGCGCATGAGGAGGCTTTAGGTACCAACTATGCGCCTTGGCGGGCTTGAACAATGGCGCTTCCGCTAAAGCCCAAGAAGCCCGCGGCAATCAGGGCATGGAAGGGCAGGGCGATCCAGTAGCCTAAATAAATGTCCATCGTAATGCTTGCTACGAAGAACAGCCCAATAACAATCTCAGTGAAGGCTACCGTCGGAATTTTGCGACTCGCATAGCGTTTTCGTTTCCACAACGCCTTCGCTTTGACCGCGTCTGGGTTGAACTTCGGCGTACGTACAAAAGGCGTGCGTTTGCCACGATAGGCCTCCCAGTTCGCGCGTGTCCCGACCAAGGATAAGCTCGCCAAAAAAGCCATGAGCGGAGGGTAGAGCATCACGAACTGACGTATGGCCCGTCCCAACGTAGGGGCTTTCTCATACAAGGAGAAGAAAAAGAAGCCCCCATACACAATCGGCGTTAGCAAAATTGGCAACGCATAGAGGAGTACGTTTTCATAAGCTGGGTTGGTGTAGGCAATCGCGATGACCGGGGGACCGAGTAGGGTCGCGAAGAGAATGCCTACGTATCCGGAATACCGGAGCGGGTACAACAGCATCATCCATTTGCTCCGCCTCGGCAGGGTGGATTCCCGAATATTCCGTGCGTGTTTACGGATGATTTCGACGTAGCCCTTCGTCCATCGATGAAATTGGATGCGGTAAGCCGCAATGTTCTCGGGTAACTCCGCGGGGAGCACCAAGTCGGGGAGGTAGTGGAATCGCCAGTTGCGTAGCTGGGCGCGATAGCTCAGGTCGAAGTCTTCGAGCAGCGTGTCGCTTTGCCAACCACCAGCATCTTCAATGCATGCTTTGCGCCAGATGCCGCCTGAGCCGTTAAACAAAATAGGCAGGCCGTATTTCTGCTTCGTCGTCTTCTCCACGAGGAAGTAGGCATCCAGCATGAAGGCTTGCAGGCGTGTCAGTAGCGACGCGTCGGCGTTCTTGTGGCCCCAGCGGCCTTGCACCATGCCTATGTTTTCATCGGCGAAGTAGGGCACAGTTCGCTGCAGAAAATCAGGAGGCGGACGAAAGTCGGCATCGAAAATGGCAAGGAGCGAGCCACGGGCCGTTTTCATCCCTTCGGCAAGCGCACCTGCTTTGAAGCCATCTCGGTTAGGTCGTTGGATGTGATGAATGCTAAAGCCCTGTTCCTTCCAGAAACGGACGCGCTCTGCGACGATCGTAGAGGTATCATCCGTCGAATCATCCAACACCTGTATTTCTAGCTTCGCCTTGGGGTAATCGAGTTGCACGATGCAGTCGATCAGGTCGCGGACGACGTAACGCTCGTTGTACAGCGGAAGCTGTATCGTGATGACAGGCACTTGGTCATCAGATAGCGCGCTGATAGGCTGTAGTGGTGGCGTCGGCGTGGGCTTCTTGCGGGAGCGTAGGTAGAGCGTATTAATGCAGAAAAGCTCAATGCTCGGCAAAATCACCCAAGCCATGCTCACCATGTACAGCGTTACAAGGATAAATTCAAGCATGGAGATACAAGCGAAACTAGGGTGTGCTATGATGCGTGGCGTATGGAGTATCCGGCAATAACAAAGAAGCCAACGCTGGCCATCATGTGAAACGGCAAAATCTCATAAATACCCGCATATACACCAAAGGCCGATGCTAGTAGAAAGACTATGCCTAGCATGAGTTCAAAATACGCCCGCTTGGGAATGGACGTCAGCGTGTAGGCTTTGGTTTTCCATGAATCCTGCTTGGTGACGATGTTGAACTTCGGGGTACGTACAAATGCTGAACGTTTCCCTCGATAGCCTTCGAACAACGCCACTGTATTTTGCAGTGAGATGCCCATATAGATCGTGAGCATCACCGGGAATAAATAAGAAAAGTGGAACGTTGACTTAACGACGGATCCGTGTCGTTGAACCAATGCCAAAAAATATAAGACGGCGAACGTAAAGGTGTTAATAAGCGTGAAGGAGAGGTATTTGAAGTAGATGCTGTAATTTGGCTCTTGATAAAGCACGGCGAGGAGCGGTAGGCTAATGAGCAGCGACAGAAAGAGCAGGACGTTCAGGTTCGAGTAGAACAACTGTACCAGTGCATGCGCTTTTACGCGGAGCGGCAAATGTGCTTGGAAGAGTGGCTTGGTTAGCTTCACAATTGTTTCTGCTTGTCCTTTCACCCAACGGAATTGTTGTGCCTTAAAGGCATCGATCGTCACCGGGAGTTCGGCTGGCGTTGTAAGTTCGGGGCGGTATACCACACGCCACCCCTTAAGCTGGGCACGAAAGCTAAGATCAAGGTCTTCAGTTAGCGTATCGCTGTGCCATCCGCCTGCGTCTTCAATACTGCTTTTTCGCCATACGCCTGCCGTGCCGTTAAACTTCATCAGGAGATCGCCTGCTTGGCGTCCAACCTTTTCAATGATAAACTGGCCGTCCAGCGCGAAGGCTTGTAAGCGTGTTAGAAAAGAGTATGTTGGGTTGATATGCTCCCAACGTGTTTGGACCAAGCCCACCTGCTCATCTTGGAAAGAGGGTAGCGTTCGATGGAGGAAATCGGCAGGTGGGCGGAAGTCTGCATCGAAGATCGCTATGTAGTCACCTTGGGCTTGCCTAAGTCCCTCAGCTAAGGCTCCAGCTTTGTATCCTTCCCGGTGTGGTCGCTGGATGTGATGAATCGTAATGCCTTTGTCCGTCCAATACTGTACTTTCTGTGCAATCCGCTGCGACGTTTCATCTGTTGAGTCATCAAGGACTTGAATCTCTAATCGATCCGAGGGATACTTTAGTAAAGCTACACAGTCGATTAGGGCACCCACCACATGCATTTCATTGAAGATCGGAAGTTGGATGGTGACGTGAGGCCATGTTTGTAGAGCAGGCTCGGCAGGTTTGGGGCGGCGGTAGTACTTGGTAAGCGCGAAATAAATTAGATGGATGTAAAAGAAGTTGAAGACCGAGATTAGAATCATTAATACGGTATATACAACAAGTAAGATTTCATTCATGAAGAGAAGTGTAGTAAGCAGATGGAAAGCAGGGATGCAAATACTAAGCGCGGTTATCCTGTTGAGCCTAAGTTTTATTTTTTCAGTGCAGGCACAGGTCTCGCTTGTTCCAACGTCGCATCAGATCTATGAATGGCTGCATCACCAGCGTGTACTTGGCAATATAGATTATTATGCCTATGAGACGCTGCCTCTCCGGCGTGAACAAATTCAAGAATTACTTGAGGAACTGGATGGCAAGCGAGAGGCCCTCATTCGTACAGATATACGCCTTCTTGACGCATACCGCCAAGAGTTTCAGTTAGGTCAGGATGTTGTTCCGCCGTCCGTCGTTCGAGATGGGTTCAACGTGCTGTTTTCTGGGGCTGAACCTCACTTTTACTCCTACCGAGATTCCATACTCAATGTCACTGTGGATGGCTTGGTAGGCTTAGGATTTGAGTCAGTTGAAGATGGAGAAGCCTCGTTTTCGAGCCCTCTGCGCATGATAGCAGGTCGAGGCTATGCCACTCTTTATGATCGGATTGGTCTCCATTGGGAAGGCATTGAAGGGGCTACCTTTGCCGATGCGGAGGTGCTTCGATATGATCCGCTGTTCGGACAAACGTTCCAAGCACGACAAGGAGAAAACGCCTCCAATGTGTTGCAAACCTTTATGTCGTATCGGCATGGTGTGCTAAGTCTGCATTACGCCCGCGGTGCAAATCGCTACGGCCCAAGTCCATTTGACCCGTTATTACTCAGCGATCAGAGCTCGTTCTACGATTGGTTTCGTTTTAATGTGGAGCTCAAACGGGTCCGATTTGTATTTGTGCATGGTTCTTTTCAGGGGCCTGCTCGGACTATTGAGTTGGAAGGCTTTCCGGGTGAGTTAACACGTGTATCTGATCCGCGATGGTTCGCAATGCACCGTGTTGAGTTCCAACCCTCGCGTAAGCTTCAATTGGCATTCTCCGAGATCGTCACCTACAGTAATCGAGGCATCGATCCAGCCTATGTGCATCCGTTCTACCTCATTCGTATTGCGGAGTTTGCAACGAATGATAAAGACAACCCAATGTTGATGTTGGACGCGGTTTGGCGACCTTTATCCTCTCTGGAACTACACGGGGCGTTTCTACTCGACGACATTCATTATGGTAACCTGTTCACCAAACGGGATCAGACCACTAAGTTTGGTTTGCAGGCAGGGGGTACGTATGTCTTGCCCTCGGGCATAGCCGTTATGGCTGAATATACTCGCATCTCTCCGTTTGTCTACATCCACATTTTTCGCTTAAACAATTATGAGCAACAGGGCATAGGTCTCGGGCATCAACTAGGGCCTAATGGAGATCAAGTAAGCCTTGGTATGCGCAAGTGGTTAACGTCAAGGGGAAAAATTGAGCTTACACTTCGCAGCGTGCGAAAAGGGCTAAATGTTTTTGATGAGAATGGCCAGTTGGTAGAGAATGTGGGGAGTGACTTGTTGATAACTTCCGGGCCGGGTGTTCAGCGGGGGGGCTTGCCTATCTTGATTGGTGACGACCACAGGTGGACTGAGGTAGAGGTCAGGGCCGCCCATGAGATTCGGCGTGGCCTGCGTGCTGAACTGCTGTTTATCCAGCGCCGGCTTTCGGAGGGCGAACAACTCGAAGATCAGCGACGGTTGAGTGTACGTGTCCTGTTGGGCTTCTAAACCAGAGGAAAGCTTCTTACGAGACTTAAGCAGATTCTTTCACTCTAGGACTCAGTTCTTTCGCATCCTGAGTGTTAGGCTTTGATGCGTCAGCCATTGGTCGCCAGCCGGGGGGAGCAAAGATGTATCGGAGACGCTGCTTCAACGAGGCGGGACGACTCGCATCACGAATCAGATTGCCCCACTCGTTAAAAGCGATGCGGACGGGGTTGTAGGTGTCGATGTTATTCGTAATCCCATACGTGGGCCGCTCTTCCTCAGGCTGAAAGGTCCCGAACAGTCGATCCCAGATGATGAGGACACCCGCATAGTTTTTGTCGAGGTACTTGTCGTCGGAGCCGTGATGGACGCGGTGGTGAGAGGGTGTGTTGAAAAGCCACTCGATAGGCCGCGGCAGCTTCTTGACGGTCTCGGTGTGGATGATGAACTGGTAAATCATGTTGAACGACTTCACGGTGTGCAACATGACGGGGTGAATGCCAAGCAGCGGAATCCACAGCCAGAAGACAAACGCGCCGGACAACGTATGCGTCCAGTTCTGACGCACGCCTGTGGAGAGGTTGAACTTCTGTGAGGAGTGGTGGATGACGTGAGACGCCCATAGGTACCTTGAGCGGTGGCTGGCTCGATGGAACCAGTAGTAGCTGATGTCCTCCGCAAAAAAGACCAGAATCCATGCCCACCAGACAAAGCCAATGTCGAACAGGCGAAACTGGTAGACGAACATGTCTAGGCCAAATGTGACGGCTGCCAAGACGAAATTGATGATCACATCGCCTAGCCCCATGCTGAGGCTCGCTGCGGTGTCTTTGGCGTCGTAGTGCTCCTTGTTATGCCAATAGAGGAGTGCCCCTTCGATGGCAATAAGGAGGATAATGCCGGGTATGGCGAAGTAGAGAATTTGTGGTCCCATTCAACGTGAGATGAGGCACTATAAAAAATAGAAATGATGGTATGTGTCGTATTGGGCGCGACGTTGGCGTGGAGACCCAAGGACCAACAGCCAATAGCCAACGACCGCAGCGCTTAGCAACGAGGCACTCGAAGGCCACCAACCCTTTCGAGCGCCGCTATACTAAACACTCAGGGCAGGTTGCAGCGTCTGCTTTTTCGGCGGTGCGGGTATGACTTCGCGACCTTCATCTGACAAGATAAACTGGCTATCGTCCTCATAAATCTTGCGATAATGATACGTCATAATCCAAAACTCAATAGCTAAAGGAAGTAGTTTTGGTCGGTTCAAGAGTGTCCACCTGATGAGCTTCCAATAGTAGGCACGCGCATGATCGCGGACCCCGAGGTGGTATAGAGACTTCAAGAAGACGGGAAAATCTCGCCAGATAGCACGTGGACTGGGTGTGACATAGGACATCGGCTGATACCTGCCGAGGAACGTGATCAGGCGATCATAGATGTGCTGGGGATGGTAGATGTGCTGTACGACACGCTTGAACCCTGCATATAAAACGCTTGCGTCCATCTTCGGTACAAAGCTGCTGGTGCTTTCGTCATCAAAGGTCTCTTTATACATCCGACCCTCCAGCATCATACGGTCATAGAGCTGGGTACCTCGTACGGCCTTAAGCACATTGACCAGCGAAACAACGATACCACTACGCTGGATAAAGTCGATTTGGCGATCAAAAATATCTGTCGTATCCGTGTCGAACCCAACAATGAAACCTGCTGAGATGTCGAAGCCTGCGCGTTGAAGGTGGTGAATGTTGTCTAGTAGGTCGCGTTTTGTGTTTTGCCGTTTTTGGCAGGCAATAAGGCTTTCTTTCGACGGTGTTTCGATCCCAATAAAAATACCCGAGAACCCAGCCTGTAGCATGAGATCCATCATTTCAGGATCATCAGCAAGGTTGATGGTAACTTGGGTGCGGAATGGAACGGTAATCTTGTTCGCTTTGCGCCACTTTATCAGTGCAGGCAGCAACTCGGTTTTGAGGCGCTTTTTATGGCCGATGAGGTTATCATCTGCGAAGAAAACAGCATGTAAGCGATTGATGTCGCCGAGGCTTTCGAGTTCAGCAATAATCTGCTCGGGTGTTTTGGTGCGGGGCCGCTTGCCGAACAAGGCAGTTACATCGCAGAAGTCACAATGGTACGGGCAGCCACGTGAGTACTGGATAAGCCCTTCGACATAGTTGTCTAAGTTAACCAACTCCCACATGGGAAGCGGTGTCTCGTGTACATTCGCAAATTGGCTCGACTTGTAGATGTGTTGTGGCGTGCCGTTTTTCAAATCCTCTAAGAAGGGCGGGAGCGTGACCTCAGCTTCATTGAGGATGAAATGGTCTACGCCTTCTATGAGGTCGTACTCATGCGTGACAAAGGGGCCGCCAGCGACCACTTTCACGCCTAAATCGTTGCACCGCCGAATCACTTCGTACGCAGACTGGCGCTGGATATACATGCCACCGATAAACACATAGTCGGCCCACAGGATATCTGTGTCTACAAGGGCTTCCACATTGAGGTCGACGAGCTTCTTTTCCCATTCTGAAGGAAGCATCGCCGCTACGGTAAGCAGGCCCAACGGCGGGTAGATGGCTTTTTGAGGGAGGAATTTAAGCGCATGGTCCATCGACCAAAAGGCCCCCGGCGTATCAGGGTAGACGAAAAGTATCTTCATCTTAGGTATAGGGAAGCGTGGGCGAAAAGGGCGTCAGAACGCTGTTGCAAAAACTTCAATCCTTACGAGGACGTTATTGCCGAAGCAGCAATAAAAATACATCATTGGGTCGCCACTAGCTAGGTTTTCTGTGTCTGCTACGCCACAGCTACTGTGGTCCAGCCCTTAAAAAACTCGACGATGCTAACCAGCGAAGCCCCGTCAGGCTAGTCCGAAGCGACGGAGGTTTTGTGCCGTCTCGCGTAGCACGACTTTGACGATGGCGGCGGCTGGGACAGCGAGGAAAAGGCCGAGGACGCCGAAGAATTGGCCGCCTGCAAGCACCACGAGCACGATGGTGAGCGGATGTAGTTCGACTTCGCGCGAGAGGACAAGTGGTTGAAGGAGTGCGTTGTCGATCAACTGAATCACGAAGAAGGCGATGGCGATTGCGGGTGCGTCGGCGAAGGTGCCGGTGCCTAGGGCGGTGACGCCGATGGCAAGCAGGCCACCTAGGAATGGGCCAAGGTAGGGGATGAGGTTGGCGAAACCATTGAACGCACCGAGTACCAAGGCATATTCAATACCGAGGAGCCACAGCGTCGGTACCGAGAGGATGGATACAACCAGTGAGGCGGTGAGCTTGCCGCGCAGGTAGCTGCCGAGTTGTTGATCCATCTGATGAACGACGGTAAGGGCAAACTCGAAGTAGCGGTTGGGGATGAGGCCAATGACATACTTTTTCATTGCGCGGCCGTCCTTCATGAAAAAGAACATGATGAGCGGAATCAGCACGAGGTTAGCAATCAGCACCAGCAATTCCGGGATCAGGCCGAGGGCGTCTTGCAGGTAACGTTCAGCCACGGCACGAAGCGTGCCGCTTACATCGACGGGGCTCAGGCCGAGTGTAGTGATGAGGTCGTTGAGTTGCGCTTCCAACTGCCCCAACCGGTCATTAGCCGCCATCAGGTCGACGCCTTCTTGCAAGGCAGAGAGCTGCTGGAAAAGCTTGGGGAAGAGGTACACAAACGCCACGCTTGTAATGAGCATGATCACTGTGAAGAGGACGCTGGTCGCGGGTGTGCGTCGCCAGCCGCGCCGTTCGAGCCGCCGTACCAGTGGGTCGGCGAGGTAGGCGAGCAGTGCCCCGATGAGCACCAACTGCACGAGTCCAGCCAGCGGTTGTAGCAGGTAAAGCGCTGCTGCTGCGAGCACGATGAGCGCCGTCAGCAACAGCCAACGTCTAGCGACCGTCTCCATGACGTGGCTCGGGTTGAGGAAGTGAGGTCGCCTCATCGGCTGCGCTGCGCAGGCGGGCGCATTCGGCGTCGGCGTGGATGAGGCGCTGGCCGGTGATTTGTGCGAGGGGGAGCAGCACCTTCACACCGAGGCTTGGGTTGCGTTCGAGGAGGTTGAGCAGGTCGGGGCGGAAGAAGCCGTAGAGCTCGGTTGCGGTGAGGGCGCGGGCGGTGGCGGAGCGCGGCGTCTCATTCAGCAGCGCAATCTCGCCGAAAAAGTCGCCTGCCTCCAAGTCGGCAAGCGGAACACCGTTGGGGCCATACGTAATGCGAACGTGGCCGTGGGCGATGATGTACATGCCAACGCCCGGCTCATTCTGCTGAAAAATGACTTCGTCCGCTTGGTAGCTGCGGCGATACAGGATGCGCTCGAGGGCATCGGCTTCGCGGCGACTCAGCTCCGCGAAGATCGGCACCTTTTGCAGCAACTTATACATGTCGTCGGTTGCTTCACGTCGCCGAAACAAGTTAGTCCAGAGGCTGCTCATGGATATGCGGTGATACAGGCCTTGGAGGCCACGAAAGGTTCATGAAACACCGCAAAGGTACGGATGTCTTGCGGATTCATTTGTA
>CAYYHN010000029.1:0-2401 GCA_964471245.1 uncultured Rhodothermaceae bacterium
AGTTCGAGTCGTGTATCTTCTAACACACGCCGAATGTGGCGGGCACTTGCCTCATCAAAACGCCGTTGCCGCCATTCAAAGGCAATGCGCTCCCGTTGGTTGGCAAACGTGCTCGCATCCAGTACAGTACGTTCTTCGCGATCTAAGAGCCGAAAGATGTGCCAACCTACCAGTGAGGCGACCGGGGCAGACGTTCCGCCGGGTTGCAAGGCATAAGCAGCAGCTTCGGGCGCGAGGTCCATTTCATTCCAAGAAACCCACCCCATCTGCCCCGTGGCTTCGGGATTGCCACTGTAGCGCTTTGCCGTCGACGCTGCTAACTCGTCGAAAGATGCTCCCTCCGCCAATTCAGAGGCAAAATTATTTATGGTTTCTAGATTTGGCGCATAGATTTGTTGAAGCCGAAGCCGCGTGTTTGTTTTAGCAAAGGCATCTCGAAGGTCAGCTTCAGAGGGCTCTGGTATCGTTGTCCCAATGGTAGCTTGCAAATAGGCGGCTCGAATGGCGCGATTACGGGCACGCTCGATATGGGTACGTACCTCACGAAACGTATCAACGCTAGATGCTGCACCTTTCCGAGCAACAATCATACGTTCCAGCATCTGTCTAGCATATGCTAGCCGTTGTTCAAGATTGTCTTGAACAGGGGCTTGCGAGGCAAACCGCTGATACTCAGAAACGAACGCTTCCGTCCAGAGGGTATCAAGGTGCCAAATTGCGACCGGAGTTTCTGTGCTACTTGTAGACGATGATGGGTCACAAGCGGTGCTACATAGCAAAACAAACCCACAGAATGACGTGAACACGATACGTTTCAGCATATGCATATGCGGAAAAAATGAGTCGAATGCACCCCGTACGTTATGCTCACTGTGTGAGTTCACTATGGACTTGAGGATTGAAAACTTATGGTCATACATCTGAACGTAGTTTCTGCTAACCACGCGAGGTGTCATGCTCGATAAGCTGCTGGTCAGTCATACACTGATAACTATCTTGCATCGCTAAATCTTAAAGACGATTTATGGCAATTGAGATCGAAAGGAAATTTCTCGTCATGCGAAAGCCATTGAACTTGGCGCTGTATCCATCCCAGCGAATAGAGCAGGGATACGTAGCAACCGAGCACAATGGCAATGAAGTCCGACTACGCAAAAAAGGAGAGCAGTACTACCTCACAGTCAAGCAAGGTGTTGCCGTTGCACGCTCAGAATATGAGGTGGAACTAAGTTTTGATCAGTTTGATGTCCTTTGGGCAACTACATTGAATCGCCGACTGGTCAAAACGCGATTCTACATTCCTTATCAGCGTTATACACTCGAATTGGATGTATATGCGTACCACTTAATCGGCCTTCATACTGTCGAGGTAGAATTTCCAACCGTGGCGGCATTTAACAACTTTGAACCACCTGATTGGTTTGGGCGTGAGATCACTGATGATCCCAACTTTAAAAATCGACACCTTGCAGTGCATGGTTTACCGACCATATGAATCATGTAGGTGGAATTCGAGTGCTTCGACTCCGTTAAAGACGACAGGTTGGTAAAAAAAAGGCCCAGCCTGCGAGCAGCAAGCCGGGCACATAGTTTTTTATTGGGCTTAAATGTTATTCCACGGTTACGCTTTTTGCAAGATTGCGTGGCTGGTCTACATCGCAACCACGCATGACGGCAATGTGGTAGGAGAGAAGTTGGAGCGGAACTACTGTGAGAAGAGGAGCCAAGAATTCGGGAACAGCCGGGATTCGGATCACATGTTCACAGAGACGGTCTAGTTCGCCGTTGCCCAAATCAGTGATTGCGATGACAGAACCTTGGCGTGCCGCAACTTCCTCGATATTTGAGATTACTTTTTCATAAGTGCTGTCTTTCATAGCGATGAAGACAACCGGCATGAATCGGTCGATCAGAGCAATCGGACCGTGTTTCATTTCAGCGGCAGGGTATCCTTCTGCATGGATATAGGAGATCTCTTTAAGCTTTAACGCACCCTCCAAAGCAACGGGGAAGTTATATCCACGGCCTAGGTACAGAAAATTCTGTGCGAGGCGGTACGTACGAGCAATCTCTTTGAACTCGTTGTTTTGTTTGAGGACTTGCCCAATCAAGGCTGGCATCTCCGCCAAGGCGCGAAGCGCTTCAATGAATTCGGCGTCTGAGATCGTGCGTCCTTCAGCAAGCTTCAGTGCTAGCATGGTGAGCACGGTTACCTGAGCAGTAAACGCTTTGGTCGAGGCAACACCAATTTCGGGGCCAGCATGCAAATACACGCCTGCATCGGTTTCACGTGCAATCGTTGAGCCAACCGTATTGACGATGCCATAAACCGGAATGTCTTGCGCTTGCGCTTGGCGAACTGCCGCGAGCGTGTCAGCGGTTTCACCACTCTGAGAAATTA
>CAYYHN010000029.1:2411-7407 GCA_964471245.1 uncultured Rhodothermaceae bacterium
GATGTCACCATCGCGCAGGATTGGGTTACGATAGCGGAATTCAGAGGCATACTCAACTTCTACAGGAATGCGAGCCATCGACTCGATGAGGTACTCGCCAACAAGGCCCGCATGCCATGATGTACCACAAGCGCAAATGATGATCCTTTGGGCATCGCGAATTTGATCGATCACATCGATAAGTCCGCCCAGCTTGAGTGTTCCATCTTCAAGGCGAACACGACCACGGAGGCAGTTCTCAATAGCAGTTGGCTGCTCCATGATCTCCTTCAACATGAAGTGCTCATAGCCACCTTTTTCAATTTGCTCTAAGTCCCACTCCAATTCATGTACTTCCTTAACGAGCGGTACATTATCGATTGTACAGACGTTGTACCCTTCACGGCGGATGACGGCCATCTCGCCATCGTTTAGGTAAATTACGCGTCGTGTATGTTCGATGAGTGGAGCTGCATCGGACCCAAGAAAATATTCGCCCTCGCCTACACCGATGATAAGCGGGCTACCTTTTCGTGCAGCAATGAGCAAATTTGGGTCTTGTTCTGAGACAACAGCAATCCCATACGTGCCCTCAACCATCGATAAGGCTTGGCGTACAGCTTCCTCAAGGGAAAGGCCAGCAACTTGCCGTACGTCAGCGATCAGATGAGCCAACACTTCTGTGTCGGTTTGACTTTCGAATACACGCCCTTTTTTACTTAACGTCTCGCGTAGTGCCGTGTAATTCTCGATGATGCCGTTGTGCACGAGTGCGAAATCGTCAACTCGGTGCGGATGTGCGTTGATATCGTTGGGGAGGCCATGTGTGGCCCAGCGAGTGTGCCCAATGCCGAGTGTTCCATGAATGGGCGATGTGCCCAAAGTAGAAGCAAGACCACCTACTTTGCCTTTTTGCTTATAGGTAGAAAGTTTGCCGTTGACCACAGCAATTCCCGCTGAGTCATAGCCACGGTACTCAAGGCGTTGAAGTCCACGCAAAAGAATGTCCACCACCGGCTTGTCGCCGATGTATCCTACGATACCACACATGAGCGTAATAGTAAAGTTGTGAAGATAGTTGCTGGTCTAGCTGCTGCTCGAAACGATATAGCTGGAAGCAGTTGCTGGAAAATTATGAGGCAAAATGCAGACCAAACTTGAAGAGCGAATCATTTTGATACGTTTCCTAAGAATAGGAATTCCATGGCGGTTAATCAAAACGAATGTGCTCGGACAATACGTGCTATCTCAGATAGTTGCGGGATCAATCCATCAAAAACGCTAAATGGCATAGCTTGGGGACCATCCACGAGAGCCTCATCAGGGGCAGGGTGGATGTCGAGTAATAATCCATCTGCCCCTGCTGCTACAGCTGCGCGTGCCATGTGCGGAACCTTTGCACGTAAGCCAGCACCGCGGCTAGGATCGACAAATACTGGTAAATGTGTTCGCTCCTTAAGCGCAGGCACAGCCATTAAGTCGAGGATATTGCGTGGTCCTCCTCCAAACGTAAGGACACCACGCTCGCAGAGTATAATTTCCTGAAGGCCTCGGCTCAATAAAAAATCAGCAGACATCAACCACTCTTCAATAGTGGCTGATGGGCCGCGCTTAAGCACTACGGGTCTGCCAGCTTTTGACAAGGACTCCAGAAGTTGAAAGTCTTCCATATTTCGGGCTCCAACGAGTATCAGGTCGGCTACCTCTGCGACTTCAGCAACATGTTCGGATGTGGTCGCCTCCGTCAGAACCAAGAGATTGTATCTATCGGCAGCATCGCGCAAAAGGCGTAGACCCTTGGATCCTAAACCAACGGGAGAGAAAGGTGATAGGCGTTGTTTGTAAGCTCCTCCCCATAGAATTGGTACGTCGTGTTGGGCAAGTTGGTACGCAACACGCGTGATCTGGTCGGCATGTTCGACAGCGGAAGGTCCGGCCATCAGGGTGAGGTGACCTTCTCCTATGTCGATAGGTCCTACCCTAAATGTTGTACCTTCTGGTTTCCATGTGCGACTTGCGAACTTGAATGGGTCAGACACACGATGTACCGAACGTACACCCGGCAATACTTCGAGGATGCGTGCATCGAAGCCGGGGTGTACACCGATTGCACCGAGCACAGTCAGGTGTGCTCCACTCGAACGATGAACGTCTATGTCTAAGATGCTTAGTCGCCGAATAACCTGCTGAATGTCGGCTTCCTTGGCGTCAGACGCCATGACAATAACCATATCGGAGGTACGCTAGAGTGTAAAGTTGCATCGCTTAGTTTGCGATGAAGGGGCGAATCCGGATTTTGCTCAATTGACAACACAGAACGCGATTACATGTATCCACGCTCATGTCGAATTAGAAGATACAAGCGGACACAGTGCTGTATGTATGGCCATACGTCAAGCTGATGCATGGTCAAAGCCTCCCGAAAAAGGAAAACCCATGTAAACCAAAAGGTAAACATGGGCTTGTTGTGCGAAAGGAGGGACTCGAATAATGTTGATGTCCTGCGTCCGAAATACATATAAGGGACATAAATAGCCCAAAAACGCCTATTTGGTGTGCCTGTTGAATTGCTGAGGTGCAAGGAAAGACGTAAATTGTTGTACCTATGTTGTACCTGCGTTGTACCTGTTGCGTCTTGGGTTGACATGGATCCTCTACCAAAAGAACATCCCCCTTGATCTCCCAGTTGTACATCAGGAGTGGTCTTGGCATCAAAATAGTGCTTTGATGAATGTAACTATCAAGCCCGTCCTTCGCACTTCAAAGAAGCGCAAGGATGGTACCTGTCCCGTTTGGATTCGAATCACCGTGCACCGTAAAAGCCGGTTTGTTTCGTCTGGCGTAGCTGTCGAACCGAAGTTTTGGAACAATAAGAAAAACAATGTCCGGAAGAGTCATCCCATCGCACCGACACTCAATGACAAGATAGACGAGTTAGTTACGGATCTCCGGAAAGAGGCCCTGAGGAGTGAAAAGACGACCGCTTCGGCGCTTAAGCAAAGTGTGACGGGTGCTGGCGGCAGTTTCACCCGGTTCTTTCACGACCATATCGAACAACTCCATGCAGCCGGACGCTTTTGGCCGTGGAAGGCACATCGTGTGACGGCGGGTAAGCTGAACGCTTGCTTCGGTAAGGATATCAGTTGGAAGGACCTAAATGCGGATATCCTCCGAGCCTACGAACGCCATTTGAAGAAATTGGGCAATGGGCGCAATACCATTGTCAAGGAGATGCACCGCTTGCACCACATCGTGCGAAAAGCGATAAAGGAGGGGGTGATCACTCCACTTGACGACCCGTTTGTTGGCTACGAGAAGCCCAGGAAACTAACGGTAGAACGGAGGAAGCTATCCGAAGACGAGATACAGGCCCTGGAAGAGGTCGAACTTCCAGACGGCAGCACGCGCATGTTAGCCCGTGATTCGTGGCTATTGGCGTTCTACGCCGGCGGGATACGATTTGGCGATCTTTGTTGCCTGCGAGTTGGTGACGTGGTATCTGATAGCAACGGTGGTAACAGGCTTACGTATCGCATGAATAAGACGGGAGCTCTGCTTTCCAATCCACTGCCTTCAAAGTTTATGCGCATCATCGAACGCTACGGCTATGACAAATCACCTGATGCCTACATGTTACCCCATCTTAAGCCTGGAGACGATCGGGATGCGAACCATCTTCGCAAACGTATTGCCAGCCGCAACACCCTCACTAACAAGTATCTAAAGAAAGTAGCTGAAGAAGCAGGCATTGATCCTGATGGGTTTTCAATGCACGTTGCCCGGCACAGCTTCGCCGACTTTGCACGAAAGAAATCAGGCAACCTGTATGCAATCTCGAAGACACTTGGTCATAGCGACCTAAAGATCACGCAGAACTACCTGAGCAGCTTTGATCAGCAAGCGGTCGATGATCTTGGGGATGAGCTTTGGGGGTAGGGTTCGTGCCAATATTTTTCTTCACACTTGACCGGAGCTTGATAGGCTACGGACATAAGCAGTGTCCTTGAAGTGACTTTTCACTGTCGTACCTTCGGAGCCAGACAGCTATTCCACGGGGCACTGCAAAGAAATTCTGCAAGCACTGCTGTCCAGGGGAACGAGTGGGCATACTTTGACTCCTCCTTCAGGCTGCATAAGAAGCGTTCAATCATCCCACTCTGTTCGGTTGTCTAGAATGATGAACTCTTGGTCCAACTGGTTGAACCGACATGACTCGTGGAGTTGCCGGCTCTGGCAGAAAAAGCCGTTATACGGATCACTACCGTCTGTCCCCGAGCCGCAGCGCACCAAAGGGCGAAATCCAGGCTTGTCTGACGGCTCGTTCGGCTTATTTGATTCGGCTACACAGGACGAACTCCCACCCGAAGACAGTCCGGCCATGGCCGTCGATCACGGCCACAAAGAGCCCCGGTCATCTCTATCCCAATCAATGAGGGTATGGCTATCTCATGCTAGTATGCCTAGCCTGTCTTCAGCGGCGACGATCCACTTCAAGCACGCGTGCCAGTCTTCGATGGAGTGCCCAATGGGGACATCTACTTTCTTTGTCCATGTTTGTGGACAATAGGGAATGGGACCATGCCCCGGAGAAATGCCTTTCACTTCGGCGCGCATGGCTTTCTGATCATGGGGATACACCGAAGAGTTTTTTATTGCGTCGGACAGGAGCTGGCGCACCAGTCCTTGATCTTGGGTACGGTCCGGCCATGCTTGCGTCCTGCCTCCTGGCACACGACTCGCCTGAAGATGATCAGCTTCGTGACGCTGCGCTACTTGACGGTCCGGCCCCTAAGGGTTCGTTTGGAAGTGATTCAATAGGGGCTTTATAACGTTATGCTTCAGGGTGTACGTCATGTTGGAGAGACATGATCTCATCGTATGGAGTTTCCGACAAACTCGGGCGGTTCACTGCGCAGTATCTATACGAACAGTTCTCAAGTCCACAGTCTCCTACAAGAGCTAAGGACCAGATACCTAGCCAAAGGCTTTGCGGTGCGGGCTGCCGAAAGTAGGTAAG
>CAYYHN010000029.1:7419-14546 GCA_964471245.1 uncultured Rhodothermaceae bacterium
AAACCTGGAGCGATTCGTCCTTATGGCTGTCCTAGTTGAGGGGACAGTCCCAATTAAGGGGACAAATGTCAGAATGGAAGGGCCATGACGATAGGAGCTTGAATCAAGCGGTGCCGCCTGTCAAACGGCAAAAATCGCATTCATGGGATACAGGGCTTTGTCCGATTAGAGGGGAAAAGTGTAAAACCCGAAAACGCTCACCTAAAGTTCATAAAAAGTAGAAAAGTGCCATAAATAGCTAGAAAAAGCCGATTCAAGCTACAGTTCGAGTCCCAAATAGGCGGAAATGGGTGCAATGGGAGACACGATTTTTTTTCCAAGCGCTCTATTGAGGATTTATTCCTGGTGCCTTTTAACAAAAACGCACCGAACCATGTCACATCCTCTAGTGGTCTCCAGAGATGACCTAGAACTAATCGTCGATAAGACGGCGAAAAAGACAGCCGAAGAGACCCTCAAACGGCTTCGGCAGGCCATTCAACCAGCGTACTTAACAAAGGCGCAGTTGATGGAGTTGACCGGGTGGTCCTCCCGGCAAGTCGAGTACAGAAAATCGAAGCGTCAGATTCCTTTCATCAGGCGGGGGCGAACAGTACTGTTTCCCTATGATGAGATCGTGGCCTGGATCGAGGAAGGTCGGGTTCATCCTAAGAAATGAGTTGCGGCATTCTTCTATCACTTCCAGACAACACACTTGAGAACTATGTACAAATCAAGATTTGCCAAATCTAATGACATTTCTATTCTGTGGGCTGCGGATGATGCGGGTTGGAGTCAGCCGGTCTTCCGCATTTTCATGCGCATTTTCAGAAGGACGAACAGTGAACGCGGCTGCTTTGAGTCAATCCGAAGCATGGCAAAGCAGTGCAGGATGAACAAGGACACTGCATATAAGGCCATTCGATTTCTTAAGGATCACAGGGTTGTGGTCAAACAAGGAGACGACTTGTGGGTTCTCCACCCGAATTACTGGTTAGCGCCCGATCAGCATAAACCTAAAGAAACCCCGCCAGAGCCCAGAGACGAAGAACCAGTTATGTCCCCTGAAAAGGGTCACGGCATCCGAAATGAGGGGTACGACGTGTCCGAAGACAGGGTCCCTAAGACTACACAAGAAGTAAACACACCAAGTACCCTCTTCACGCCGCCAACTCCAGTTGAGATTCATAAACAATTGTATCCAAACTTGGAGCTTACAAAAGCCCAAAAAGAGGAGATCTGTACCCTGGTCAAGGACTTGGAGGTGTGGAGATCGACTTTGAAGAAGTGGAGCCTGAATTATCCGGGCTTGGGTCACCAGGTAGCTAATCAATTAGACCGATATGAGAAAGATGTCAGATACAAAGAGAATCAGCGAGGCAATAAGCGGAGCCGTCGGAAGTCTAAACCAAAGCCGCAGGAGTCAACCCCTTCCCCCTATGCCTCTGTCACCCTCAAAGCCCCGCAGGGAGTGCTGCCGTTCAAATTCTAGGCTCAAGTGTGTGGGTGTGCCTCCTCGGCACTTAGGTGCTACGATGTTAAATGTAGCTGCTTTTGCTAACTATGAGGGGAAACAACTCGCGCTACAAACGCTGGAGAAATGGACCGAGAAAGGGAAGATCATCCTGCGCGACTCCGTTAAAGAATCCGTTTTCCTTACTGGGCCCTATGGTACCGGGAAAACACATCTGGCAACCGCCGCCTTCCGCGAAGTCTTTTTGCGTGATGTGCCTGGTCTATGGGTAAAGTGGTACGATTTCATTCGGAATGTTCAGTCCACCTATGGCCGTTCGCAAGGACAAAACTCACGGAAGAATTTGGGTGACATACTCACTCGGTACAAGAAGACCAGGCTTCTGCTCCTAGATGACATCGGAAATGATGATGGGGAGCTTGTCACCCCAGACCAGCGGCGTCTCTTGTATGAGTTGCTCGATTACCGAAACGACAATCGTCTGCCTACCCTTATGACTTCCAACTTATCAATCGACGAGTTTTCCAATCAGTTCGGTCGACGAACTACAGATCGCTTGGTAGAAATGGCTGCCATAGTAGAAATGGGGGGACGAAACTTTAGATTACCGGGGGGTTAATGTGGCTAAACCTAAGAGAATCAGACGTGTAGGGGGCTTGCATGATGCACGAAAGGAGCTATGGCGCGCCATCATTTGCACTAGAGAGGTGCTTAAAGATCCCCAGAGTGACGCCAACACGACGCTTAAAGCCGCTCATGCACTCCAGCAATGTGTCTCATCATATGTCCGCCTGCTTGAAACGTCGACCCTTAAAGATGAACTCGACGCTCTCCGCGTTCGCATTGATGAGCTACAAGAAAATGGGTTGCCATGAGTTTCAAAAGGCTTCTTCAGCAGACTGCAAAGCAGGTCGAACACCTTGAACGCCTTCGTGACCAATCGCTACCCTTTGCCACGGCGATTGCGCTCATGTGTATGGCAGGGCTCACGCCTGATACATGGCAAAGGAAGTTGCTCAACCATTCAGGTAAACGGGCTCTCCTGCTATGTAGCCGTCAAGCAGGGAAGTCGACTGTAACAGCCGCGCTAGCGCTTTTTACGGCGCTCATCCAACGGGATGCCCTCATATTGCTTATTGCTCCAAGCCTACGTCAGTCGCAGGAGCTCTTCGCGAAGGTCATGGCTTTCTACAGACATACTGGTGAACCTATGGCCTTGCTTGATCGCAGTGCGCTACGAGCCCGTTTCGCCAACGGCAGCCGCATCATTGCACTCCCAGGCTCCGAGAAGACCATCCGCGGCTTCTCAGGGGTTGACCTGCTTGTTATCGATGAGGCCAGCCTGGTGCTCGATGACTTGTACTACTCCGTGCGGCCTATGCTTGCGGTGTCGGACGGGCGCCTTATAGCCTTGACCACGCCCCGGGGCCGGCGAGGCTTTTTCTACAAGGAATGGACCGAAGGTGGGGATGACTGGCTTCGTATCAGTGTGACGGCGCATGACGTGCCCCGCATATCTCCAGAGTTTCTGGAGGAAGAGCGGCGCAAGATGGGCGACTACTGGTATTCCCAGGAGTACCTATGCCAGTTCAACGACACCACGACGGCGCTATTCCGCCATGAGGATATCCAAGCCGCCTTTTCCGTAGATGTTGATCTCCTATTTCCTAACGAGCCATTCATGGCTCCCATGATGCCAACGGATCCTTCATCAGAAGACCTGTAAACACACTGTTCCAAACCAATACGCGAGGAAGACCATATGTATATTCCCTACGATATCTATATGGGCGTTGACCTAGGCCAGAAGAGCGACTTCTCGTCGGTAGCGATCATCAAGCTACATGATGATAGAACGATGCACCTCAAGTATCTCAACCGCTATCCGCTTGGGACAAGTTACCCAGCCATCGTCAGCGACATTTCGCGGCGGCTACAGGTGCCAGAACTTCGGGGACGTACCATGTGCATTGCCGACAAAACGGGCGTAGGTGCTCCTGTGGTAGACTTGCTTGAGCAGCAGTGCTCGGCTCTAATCGTACCGCTAACGATCACGAACGGTCAACGTCCAAAATGCACGAGGCATGAATACTGGGTGCCCAAGCGTGATCTGGCGACCCGGCTTCAGGTGCTTCTGGAGACAAGAAAGCTCGGGATTCCACCGAGCCTTCCATCTCGTGAGGCCCTGTTGCAAGAGATGGCAAACTTCTCCGTGAAGATAAACGTGGCGACGGGCGATGACCAGTACGAGGCCTTACACTCAGGTGAGCATGACGACATGGTCCTTGCCTTAGCGATGGCCTGCTGGGTTGCACAGGATTGCTGGGAGCGCAACCAAAAGACAGTGCAGTTGCTACAAATGCAGCAGGAATGGGACAGGGCGCACCGACAGGCACAGATCGATGCATGGCTTAGTAACATGTATGGTCTGTAGTGTTGTGCATGGCCTCAATCTGCAATAAATCCTCTGAGCCAGGCACCATACATATGTAGCGCGTAAAGCGCGGACGGTCGCTCCCTTCTGGGAGCGGCCGCTTCTGTTTCTGTGCTACCGGGCTAATCGCTCGTGTCCCTGTCTTCATTCACCAGGAACTGATGACTATGTACCAAAAGCTGATGAGGCTGTGCCGCATGCTGGCACAGCCTTTTGTGGTTCAGCTCATGCGGTGCGCATGGCGCGCCCTCAGGGACCACGTCTTCAATGATCCTACCACCAATCAACAACGAAAACCATGACTACGAACTCTCTCATGCTGCCTGCAGCTTCATCTGGCGACGGCGCAGCCCTCACTCAGGCTCACGTTGCCCACTACGACCGCCCTCACGGTGCTCTACTCGCAGAAGACGACGCGCTGGAACGGCTTTACCAAAGCGAGCGATGGGTGCCACGGGGTGGACGCAGCCGCATGGTCTACCCGACGCCCCGGGAACTCACGGCGCCGTTCCTTGAGCAACTCGTCCCGCTAAACCATCATGGTGTAACCCTTCATGTGGCCACCAGCCATCCCAACAGCGTGCAGAGCGCTTCGACCGAGACAATGCATACCGCCTATGGCCGCGTGCTGATCGAAGCCCGTGTTGGCGAGTTGAACGATGCCGACCATTGGAAGTCGATCGGTTTTGTGTACTCGCTCGACCAGAAGACTCCCGAGGTGCAGGTCTATTCAGGCTACCTCGCACAGGCCTGTCTCAACCTCGCCATCTTCCGGAAGGATGCCTACCTCAAGGCGGATCTCCTGCGGGGTGGGGAAGAGGCCATCTACCGTATGACGAAGCAGTTCGTTGACAGCTTCGGCGACGATGAGCAGCGCTTCGTGCGGCAGGTAGACCGGCTTAAGGAGGTCGTCTGGGGGCCGGATGAGATCGACCGGCATATCGGGCGTCTCTACCGGCACGTGGTAACCAAAGGCAGCTTCGGCTCCTCGACGCTCAACTACGCCCTGAAGCTGCTCTCCGACCCGAACAGCCGGTACGCCATTGGGCAGGACGGGCGGATCAGCGCCTGGGGGTTCTACTCGGCGCTTACGCAATACGTAACTGATAAGGCCTATCTGAATGTCCGCGCCGAAAAGACACTGCAGATTACTGAGCAGGTGGTAGCTGAACTGATTGGCATGCCGGTCTCAACGAACTGAGCCTCCCAACACAACCCGGCCATCAACACAGGGCCTGCTGGCAACGATGCTGGCAGGCCCGTTTTTATGCAACGAACCCAATACAGATACAACTATGAAACAGAACCATGACCCCCATACTGGTTGCCAGGCACCATGCTTGGGGAGTACGGACAGTCTCTCCCAGCATGCCCCTGACCCTTCTTGGCCCGAGGCGCTGGTGCCCAGGTATACGTCCCGGCTCGTCCGGGAAGGCGTGCTGCCCATTGAGGAGCGTATCCAACTCCATGCGCCCGGCGATGCTGCCAAGGTGCTAATAGACTACTTTGCTGAGCGCGACCGAGAAGAGTTTGTGATGCTCCTGCTCGACACGGCCAATACGGTCGTGGGCTTCAGCGTCGTCAGCGTAGGTGGGCTGGCAGCAAGCATCGTAGAACCAAGGCAGGTGTTTAAGGTGGCCGTGCTGGCCAATGCGGCAGCGCTGGTGCTGAGTCATAATCATCCCAGTGGCAATACGGAGCCCAGCAGAGAGGACCTCCGTATCACCAAGCAACTCGTAGAAGCGGGCCGAATGATGGGGATATCGATTCACGATCACCTGATTATCGGGGAGAAGCGCTTTACGAGCCTGGCAGAGCGGGGATTGCTATAGAATCTACGCTTGATATGAGACCTTCATCACGATCACGATCTTCTATAGGTGCCGTGAATCGTGATGAAGGTCTCATCTAGAAAAGCTCCAGACGATCCAGGCGACGCTTCGCTTCCTGAAAGAAATGTTACCGCCCGTGTATCACTTAAGCGGGGAGGTCCAGTGCAACTCATCCACCCTTAGTGCTGCACTATCAGTTTTATGCACGTCGACGGCAAGTATGCTGTACGAGAGCGTAGCGGAAGCGAAGACTTCGATTGCGAACTACGTGAGCTACTTCAACCAGGAACGCCAACACAGTTCACTGGGACGGCAGACGCTGAATACCGTATTTTTTCATCAACACCTGCGGCTCGCCCGAGCGGCCTAACCCCGCGCAGGATTTCACTTAAGAGCCTGTCCAGTTAATCAGAATCACCTCTTTCATCACAGGCAGGGCCAGTCTCTTTTTTCCCTAATCCCATGAAAAGTGGATCTTAGAACGGTATGCCAGGGACGCCCGAGTGCTGGCGAGTAACTCTCCCTAGGCATGTCAATGAGCCTCTGACGCAACAAACACGCCCCGCCGTGCGAGAAATGCACTCAGCGCGGGGAGGATCGTCACCTGTAGAATAGGCGATACGCCTACCGTATGTCCCAGCACCTCTACTGTCGGCATCCAGGCGCTGTATCCCCACAAATTCAGGACCTGCGCGGCCCATTCCAAGAAAACAGCCGCCACGAATCCAACGGCAAGAAGCGCCCCGTAGGCCCGGAGATTCACCTGCAGGATACGCTGTTTGCCGACGAGAAGGCGAGCCACAGCCACGACACCTAACACGATAAGGACATCGCCAAAGATGGCACCCCACATCCACGCCGTCGCACGCCAGAAGCCCCAATCCCACATATCATATAGGATGGTGCATTGGGCAAACTCCCAGATGGCGTTCAGCACAAAACCCCACCGGGCGATCCGCTGCCAGGGTAACCTCTGTCTCTCAGGTGGCATAGGTGATCTCATCTTGTCCATCCCAGCGCCTTTTAGCAGGAGCACCCCTTGCCTGTTTGTCCTCTGCAGGACGTATGCCATGAGCGATATATGCTGCGCCGAAATAGTAGGTCTCCAGTTTTGTCTGCTCTAGTTCTTCCTCGACCGCTTGCCACACCGGCCGCTGGGCCATCGCTCTAGTCTCGCCTAACGGCCGCGTGAGCGCAAGGGCCAGCCGCTGCAGCCACACCGGCCACCAGGTGGGTATACGAAAGTCGAGCACGCTCAGACGTGCATCGCGTCGAAGCGCCTGTACGGCCCGATGCACGACTGTACGATAACCCGGCATCATACTTAAGGAAAACGTGGCCAATACGCCGTCTATGCCCTGGGGATAGTCAAAGGACACCGCATCGTGCGCTACAAGAGTAATGTTCG
>CAYYHN010000030.1:0-14507 GCA_964471245.1 uncultured Rhodothermaceae bacterium
CCTACAGGCGTTTCGCTTGATGACCTCATACCAACCATCAAGCTCGCCCACGAACTCAAGCAGAAAGGCATTGGCAAACAGAAGCTAGCCATTGCGCTTTGCCGCGTGGGCGACAGCACGGCAGAGCTTGAAGAAGCAAGGGAATACATCGAGAAGAGCGGCTACTACCTACTGGATGGCGCGTTGCCAGAACGGACGGGCTACCGTAGGGCCAGCGATGCCGGGCGGTGCGCTTCAGAAACACCGTACCCCTCGCTCAATGAACGTGCAGGAGAGCTAGCTCAGGCTATTGTGGACCGAGTCAACGAACTCACAGAGACGGATAATTAGCATGGCAAAAGCGAAGATCAAGCCGCCACCAAAGCGAAAAGGTAAGGGTACGCCGCCGCCGGAAGACGAAGCGAGCAATAACCTAACTATTTCAGATAAGGAGCCGACCGTGCAGATGAATTTCACGGTACCCAAGTCCTTTAAGGACCGTGTGCGTGCGTATGCCTTCTACAATGAGATGAAGATGGTGGATGTGCTGCGTAAAGCCTTTGACCTACTTGAAGAGAAATCTTTCTAGTTTCCTAGGTTACTATATTCCTACTAAGGCATTGTATCTCAATTAGCCTCTCTGCTGGTCTGATGCGCCCCTATATCCCAGACTCTTTGCCCCCTAAAGACCTCGACTGGGGTATGCTGGTGCCACTTATCGGCAAAGCCAATGCAGCGCTTGCACGATACGATGGGCTACTGCAAAGCGTGCCCAACCCAGCGGTCCTACTCGCTCCGCTGACCACCCAAGAAGCCGTATTGTCTTCTCGCATTGAGGGCACGCAAGCAACATTAGAAGACGTGCTAGCCTACGAGGCCAAAAGGCAAGCCCCTCCACGTATGGAGGCCGATGTACAGGAAGTGCTGAACTACCGAGCGGCGCTGGAGCATGGGATGGATTTGCTTCAGAAGCGACCATTCGGTGTAAATCTGCTGCGCAGCATGCACAACGTCTTGATGGAAGGCGTTCGAGGACAGAACAAGGGACGTGGTGAATTACGGCGTATTCAGAACTGGATTGGCGCACCGGGCTCAACCATAGAAACGGCTACATTTGTCCCACCTGCGCCTCAACAGATCATGCCAGCCCTTGGCGCACTAGAGCACTACTACCATAGCACGGATAAAGACTCAATTGTTCAGCTGGGTATTCTCCATGCCCAGTTCGAGATCATCCATCCTTTCCTTGATGGCAATGGCCGGATTGGACGCCTCATCATTCCGCTGTATTTAGCGGACAAAGGACTATTGTCTCAACCCATGTTCTATATCAGTGCCCACTTTGAAGCCCATAGGCAACGCTACTACGAGCGCTTGCAAGCCATAACACAGGCAGATGACTGGCATGGATGGACCATGTTTTTCCTTGAGGCCGTAATCGCTCAAGCGCAGCGTGGCAGCGAGCAGGTACGCGCCGTGCTTGCGCTGTACGACACCATGAAGGTGCAAATTGTCGCTGTGACACGCTCGCAATATGCGGTCTTCATCCTTGATTTCCTCTTCGCTCGGCCCATCTTCAGCAGCTCCGACTTTGCCGCAGCCATCTCTACCACTACACGTACTGCCCAGCGGCTCCTCAAACTACTTAGCGAAGCTGACCTGATTACCCAAACCGAACCACCGAGCGGGTCACGGTCCGCTATGTTTGCATTTCCAGCGCTACTCGATATCACCAACTGACCTTAGAGCGACACAAAAATCACTTCCACGTCGCACTAAGCCGTTTGTGCGTCATCCGTGTCGCAGAAGAGGCGAAAGCACTTGAGAACATGAGTGTAGTAGCCCTGTACGTTCACGCTATATGCAGCAGAAATATATGATGCCCCCAGATAGCACAACTGGGTTACCTATCGAATCGACTGACGCGCCATTCAACACACTTCCTAAGGCAAAAAACAACAGTAAAATACTTACAAAGCTATACGACAATGGGGTGTCACCCCACCTTATTAACTTGCGGGGTCGGCTTCTAGAGGCCCTCTGTCTCAGCCATCAGGCTCAAGACATGTTCAAACAAAGATCCATAAATCACTAGGTGCAACCATGGATAAGACCAAACACAGAATGCTAACTATTGAGACAGCCCGAAGGCTGAATAGCCGTTGGAGTGGTCTCGGCACTAGGTTGTATGGATCTTCAACAGCGTATCCCCCATGGTCAGGTAAGCCTTAAATTCCGCGCTTCACTACGTCTCAAAACCCTCATTGCTGCTGCGCACGCGCGCGGCGATGAAAAAGCTGCAAGGCGCTACGCCTTGGCGCTAGGATGTCAATCCGTCTACGTTGAAAAGAACGGCATATGGATGCCATCGCTTCGTTGTCGTAGTCGTGCCTGCTTGGTCTGCAGCCACATTGACTCCGCGATTCGCACAAATCGCTACACACCAGCACTACTCCAACTTACAGACCCCCAATTTGTCACGCTTACATCTCCTAACGTGCGCGCCGAGCACATAGGAGATGAGCTAGATATATACATCAAGGTACTTCACTACTGCAGGGTCACGATGAAGCGTAAAGGCTTACCAATGGTGGGCGTACGAAACATTGAAGTGACCTTTAGTCCGTCTGCTGACGGGAAAGCCTTCAACGTTCACGCCCATCTTATTGTCGAAGGCAAACGTGCAGCAGAGTTGCTTCGCCAATGTTGGATTGGTCGTCTCCCTCGTGTCAACGCAGCTGCCCAGACGATTAGCCCGATTGACCAAGGCGCTGTAGGAAAAGTGTTCAGCTATGGCAACAAGCCGGGCAGCTCGTATGGCTCCCCCGGCCACGACATCTACAACGCAATCTATCGCCGTAAACTTTTTTCTGCTTACGGCATCAAGCCTGTTGAGCAGAAAAAGAAGGCTGATAAGGCTGCTAATGCTAGCCGCGATTACATCATCCGCGCTATCTATGACCATGATCAGCACGACTATGTTAACAGTAATGGCTTACCCATTACTGGCTACGACCCGCTCACTGATAGACGCACGCCGAACGAGGTCAAAGCCAAGCTACGTCACAATGGGGGCTCCTTGATACATACTTAAGAAACTATCGTAACAAACTCTGCCCAACCGGCCTCATAAGCGCAGTACTTTCCTATTAGAGCCAACGACGCTCCGGGCAATAAGCAGAGCCGTCTGCGGCATCATCTTAAGCTGTCCTAATCCCAAACCTTACACCCTAAAGGATGTGCTCCCGTTCTACTGAGCAATCACGTCAGCGTATGCTCATTCCCATACATCCCTGTTTCATCCAAAGCCCAAGGAGCGAAGCGAACGGGCTGTAAATTGGGCAAGGCTACGCCCTACGGCATCGCACAACACAAACACAGCAAGCTTACTAGCTATTGAACCCCACCCTCTTCCGCAGTTACGACGCTCGTATTTGTCACGCCTACAACATGGACCGGCTGATTACGATTTGGCACCTCAAAGAGTGGTAGACACGCTAGATTCAGGTTCTAGTGGCCAGTGCGGCAGGGGCCGGTATCCTCCAGCCACCCTCCGTCATAAGGTACCGCCTACTCAGATCGGATATACAACAGGGTCCGTTTAACCTTGCTCCCCTCTCATAGAAAATAGGTATGACACTTTCCTCCTCATGATCTGACAGTTCGCACTATAGTCTCACCGCTTTCTCATGTCCCTAGAGCCATGAGCACGATACCCCCTGAAACAAAGGCAAAACAGGCCTGACGCGATCTTTTTGAGCATTTATGACCGAGCCACCCTCTTCCTTGAAATTTATGTTCGTACGCTGGAGCGACCTTGCCCATATACCCAGCCAGTACGAATGACAACTAACGCTGAATAACTCTCATATACACAGCATAACTATCACCGCTTCACGTATGCCAATTGGCCTAATACGTACTCCCGCATCTATTGCCTCTTCTATCCGAGCGAATCATCTTTGAGGCATGATCGATCAGCGAAGTCAATTATTCAAGATTACGATCCGTTCAGGGACAACGTTACCATGGGTGAGGTCTTGAACGACGAGTACGTGAGGTCCAGCGGGCAGGTGCGAGACGTTTATGGACAACCGCCGCTCGGATAATACCGCTCCACCGTCAGCACTGGCGTAGACTCTTCGCCCAAGCATGTCGAAAAGTTCTATACGGTGCCTTGTGGCTTCGGGAGACTGAATGAACACATTCAGGTGGTCACTCGCGGGGTTGGGGTAGGCTTCTATGCCTAGGCGAGGTGCGCTTCTTGGAGCAGCCTGAACTGCTGTTGGGAATAGACGGGGGAGGTCTGATTTGTAGATCTTCCCTTTGCTCCCAACGAGAATGGCATCAAGTTGTAGTGCATCGGGCGACTTATCCTCAGTAGCCACCAATTCCAGTGAATACACCGGATACGCTATGTCTTCAACTCGCTCCCATGAGGTGATAGGTAAGTCTGTGTAATACAACCACCCCGACGCCAAGAAAACCTGATTCGTACGCTGGCTATGCAGGAGTTCTTGCGGTGTTGCTCCAACACCTACTTCGATCCAATTTCTTGGCATGTCACCTGAAGCTGCAGCAAAAGGTACGGTCTGGGTTGCACCGCCACTACCATAAGCTGATACGAGTAACGAACCATTGGGAAGAAGCGCAATGGCTCCAATGGCAGGAAAATGTGGATAGAGCGCTGTCCACGTACGACCGCCATCATCAGAAACACTGATGTCGCCGCAACAAGACTCCATACCTCCTCCTCCATAGGCAAGGATCTGGTTCGCATGTGCGCCTTGTTGCAGCTTTTTGGTCGTATACCAAGGCGTCCAGAAGCCATCATTCCAATCGACACCTTGATTGGGCGTGCGCCATAGGGCTTGCGCATACGACACGACCCAAGTGCCGTCTTCCAAGACCAACAGGTCATCATAGGGGAATCGGAATGAGTGGACGAGTTCATACCGACCTTGCTCAGAAGAGACGTAGATGCCAAAGGATTGCGGATGTAAAGCACCTATGATGATCCCAGAAGCTTGATCAGGGGTCATCAAACGTACATGAGCAGATTCAGGCACGCCCGCTAGTGCTGCAAGCACCCATGTATCGCCTTGATCTTGAGAGTACCATACACGTCCTTTGGATGTTCGAGCAAATAACGTCCCTTGGCGGTCCGTTACGATATCCAGCACTTGCTCGTTTTCGGATAACTCTGCTACGACGCGCCAGTTAAATTGGGCAGCGCATTCGAGTGCTAATCCACATGCCATCATCAAGCAGAGGGTCAAGGTACCTAGCCATGATCTGTGAACTCTTCTGCAACCCATATAGCAGTGTGCTGGCGTTACCGTTCTCGGATCTAGGGTATGGGCACCCCAAGTCCGGCTTGTGTTGTTTCCTATTCCGTCTGGATCAAGATATGCACACACCCCAAGATATCTCGACTTTCCTTACCAACCGTTAGTATCCCGTACTCAGCAGGCTTGTCCTGCAGGTCATCGTCTACTGAATCGTCACACGTATGATGAAAAGTGATTATGTATGAACACGAAGCATCTATCGCGTCATGTCTGATTGTGCGTATGATGTGCTACGAGTGTACGATCGAGCAGAGTGCATGCAAGGGGTACGGGTATGGGGGGCGGTCCCCCATACCCCCTGTCAACAGTTTCCCACATCGGACGGATTGAGATATACATAGGGTGCGTTTAACCAAGCCCATATTCTACAGGCATCCTGTACATCTTGTGCAACTTGGGTTGATCTGTGAGAGCGTTACAAGGACCGTCGCATATCGGCCCGTTTTCATCACCGACTTGAAGTCTGAGGGCACTACTTTCGATTCGCCCCCCGTCATGCCTTCAGCCCTTCACGGTTGAGCGTACATCTGTTATCTGGCTGCGAGCAGAAGCAGCAGGATAATCCCGATTATTCCCACCACTGTGTTGACCCATAGAGCGACATTACGCGCCATAAATTGTGAGCGAACCGTAAACAAGAACACGCTGGTATGGATGACAGGAGAGGATTGGATCGCCACGCCCCTTTTCCTATCTGAGGCCGCAGAGTCGCCCATACGCTCGGATCTAGTTTTTTATGGGTACTAGGGTGGAATTTTTTGGGGGCCTTCTGAGTGGATTCTGTGGCCTCAGAGGACTTGTGATTAATCCGTTCTTTTCCTTCGTTTACCTCAGCGGTGCGATACCGAGCGAAGCGAGTCGCTATCGTTCGGTCTTGGATGTGGCCACGAAACAGCATGTCGCCATCGTAGGTTGCAAAGCAGTGGTGTCGATTCGTTCAGTAAGACCTTGCCTTTGCATCTACCTCATTGCTGTTCAATTCAACCCTCAAACGAGTTTTCAACACTAACGCCAGCACTAATACAGGTAGTATACAGGTATATATATAGGTTGGGGAGTGTTTATGCGTGGTCAAAGGGAGTGTTTATGCGTACAAAAGGGAGTGTTTATGCGTGGATAACTTCTCATGATCGGAGCTTATCCACACGGTCGATGTGAGTTGGCGAGGGTGCTACGATGAGCCTACCACGTGGTGTCTGGTACCTTAGCTCTGGCCAGATAGCTCCGATCTTGGCCAGCTCTGCGCGTGCGCGTTTCGCAAAGTCGGCAACACGTGCATAGTCGCCGCCAAACTGTTCATGCAGCTGCTCCCAACTCACTTCGATGTCGTACCTCGTATAGGAGAGCCGGTGTGTGAGCCATGCGTAGAGATCCAAACCCAGCGGAGACTTCTTCAGTGCCTTTAGGGCGCGCATATCTAGCGGCACGGGTGACTCGGTAATCGCCTCAAAGAAATCCGTGCTGAGTTCGATGTAGCTCGTGAATAGATTACCCTGATCGGGCTGGCGCTCATCCCAGAACAGGACGCGTTTGCGCGAGACGTTGAGTTCGACTTCGGCCTGCCCTTTCACGCCTAATTTTGGGTCGTCTACTTCGACGATGAAACGCGACGAAAGCAGCCGACGCATCTGATCTTTTAGCCGGTTGATGGTGCCCCACCGTCCACCTGTTGGAATAAGGCCGAGCTGCCCCATGAACTGCGAGAGGGAATCGCCTAGCTCAAGACGTTTGTTCTTTGTCTTGACAGCCTCGGTGTTGATCCATGCCAACACTAGACGCGGATAGCTGCCGTATGGGACTGCGCTACCCGGCTTGGCCTGTACCGTGAGCGAGATGCCACCGTTGGTGCGCGTGTAATGGCTAGCCGTGCCGGGGCTGCTGTGGGGAAGCGTCACTTGCACCAAGAACTTAGCCATGAAGGCAAGAGCACCAGCATCATCAGCTGATATGTTGGCGATCTGGGAAGCTGCTTGATAGAGCTTGATCGAGTTCTGTATGTTCATGCTACCGTGATGAGCGTTGAAGCAGAGTCTTGCATCTCAGGTCTTTAAGATACAACTGCTACCGATCGGTGCAGTGTAAGCTAAGTCTACTGATAAGACAGCTTGCCTTTCACGAATCGTTGGCGCATCTTGACACCGAATGTTTTCCTGAAAAGCATCATGTTATACATGCATGCCACAGTGAAGCTCTTTGCCCTGTGGAAGGTTCATGTTTACTGCACTACCTATGAATCTAGTTAAGTCTAAAAAACGCGTTGCAGATCACGGGGAGGTTTTCACACCACCTTGGATGGTTGAGGCAATGCTTGACTTAGTTCAAGAAGAGACTGAGCGTATTGATTCGCGCTTTCTGGAGCCAGCTTGCGGTAGTGGCAACTTTCTCGTTGCTGTTCTCCGACGAAAGCTCGCTGCCGTCGAACTCCGATACAGGCGTTCAAATTTCGAGCGACAGCACTTCGGACTCCTAGCACTGATGAGTATCTATGGGATCGAGTTGCTGGCGGATAATGTCGCTGAGTGCCGGGAGAACTTACTAGAGACACTTGCTGAGGCGTTTAATCTGGACGATAAAGACGACCTCTACCGAGCTGCCATCCACGTCCTTACCCATAATCTTGTTCATGGCGATGCACTCACTATGAAGACGCATGAGGGCAAGCCAATCACCTTTGCTGAATGGGGCTATCTGGGTCGTGGTAAGTTCCAACGGCGTGACTTTAAGCTTGACGTTCTCACGCAGTCTGCCGCCTTCAGCGCCGCAGACTCACTCTTCGCACACGTGGGCAAGCATGAACTCTTCACACCGACCCGGTCCTATCCACCAATGTCGATGCGTGACCTCGCTACAGTGTCCGCTGCTAATGTGGAGGATCCGACATGAGCCTGCAAGCATCATTTGCCCTTAAGGGGCGCAACCCCGATGTGCTATCCTGTATCGCTAACCTCTCCAACGATGAGGTCTTCACACCACCGGTGTTTGCCAACCGGATGCTCGACACACTCGCTGAGGCATGGGCCGCCGACCACGAAGGAGACAACCTTTGGGCAAATCCTGATGTGCGATTTCTCGACCCTGTCACCAAATCGGGTGTCTTTCTTCGTGAAATCACTCGACGCTTGAAGGACGGGCTCGCCAGCACAATCCCAGACTTACAGGCGCGTATAGATCACATTCTAACCCAGCAGGTCTTTGGTATTGGGATTACTGAGATCACTGCCATGATCGCACGTAGAAGCGTCTACTGCTCAAAGTTTGCCAATGGTAAGCACTCCATAGCCAAGTCATTCAATGATGCTGATGGCAATATCTGGTTTGAGCGCACAGAACATACTTGGACGAAAAAGGGACGATGCCTGTACTGCGGCGCGAATCGCAAGACCCTAGATCGAGGTGACGACTTCGAGACTCACGCCTATGCTTTCATCCATACTGACGACATTAAGGCTCGCATTGCCGAGCTATTCGGAAATGACATGCAGTTCGACGTAATTATTGGCAACCCACCTTACCAGCTTAGCGATGGCGGTCACGGCACGAGTGCAGCCCCCATCTACCAGCTCTTTGTTGAGAACGCCTTTGACCTTGACCCACGCTATGCCGTGTTCGTAACGCCTTCGCGGTGGATGGCTGGTGGAAAGGGTCTTACTCAATTTCGCCAGCAGATGCTCTCGGACAAACGCATGAAGGCTATCGTGGACTATCCCAAATTGTACGAGGCTTTTCCGGGCGTAAAGATTCGTGGCGGTGTTTCTTACTTCGTGTGGGACCGTGAGCACAATGGGCCTTGTTCGATACAAACCATTTGGGATGGAGAGCCCACAGGCCCGCCAGTTACCCGCCATCTCGACGCCTATGATATCCTCGTACGTCGCAACGAGGCTATACCCATATTAGAGAAGGTACGTGCAAAGGACGAGTCGACCCTATATGAACGTGTGTCCAGTCGAAAGCCATTTGGGTTTGCCACAAACTTCAAAGGCCATCGCTCACCAACTGGGCTGTCCGACCCAATTCGGCTTTTCGCAAACCAACGCACAGCTTGGGTGAATCGCTCCGAAATAGAGGTGAACCCCGCATGGATTGACCAGTGGAAAGTCCTCATGACGAGGGTGCAAGGAACTAGCGCAGCTGTCGAAACCAAATTCCTTAGCAAACCTATCGTAGCAGGTCCGGGAACGGCTTGCACAGAGACCTACCTCGTTGCTGGGCAATTCAAGACCGAAGTCGAGGCAAAGCGCTATGCTCGCTACCTCCGCACGCGTTTTGTGCGATTCCTCGTATCACTCCGCAAGCATACCCAAGATGCCGCACGAGGTGTATACTCATTCGTTCCTGACCTGCAACTCGACCAAATGTGGACAGACGCCAAGCTCTACAAGCGATACGGGCTTACAGAGGACGAGATCGCCTTCATCGAATCGCGTGTTGCCGAGCACGACGATACGCCTTTAGACAACACCGGCGAGGATGACAATGGATAAGCCTACCATAGCGACCATCCTCACCCCCAAGCCTAAAGTCCAGCCGCGCATCTACGCTTATGCCATTGATGATGACGCACATGCTGGCCTACTCAAAGTTGGTCAGACAACGCGTGACGTACGAAAACGCATAGATGAGCAGCTTAGGACTGCAGCCATCACGAACTATCGGATCGAGCTAGATGAGCCTGCTGTAAGCAACGATGGAACAAGAATTACCGACCACGAAGTTCGAAATGCTCTCATCCGTAAAGGCTTTGACAATCCCACGCTAGAGTGGATGCGTTGTACGGTTGCAGACGTGCAAACCGTGCTGACAGAGCTTCGAACGGGCACCAAACTATCGGGCACGCACCACCAGACATTTCGGATGCGTCGCGAACAGGAGGAAGCCGTTGAAAAAACGCTGACTTACTACCATTCCATCTGGGAAGAAGACCCCGAAGCTGTACCTCGCTTCCTTTGGAATGCAAAGATGCGCTTCGGGAAAACGTTTACGACGTATCAGCTTGCAAAGAAACTTAATGCTAAGCGGGTGCTCGTGGTTACATTCAAGCCCGCTGTTGCCGATGCGTGGCAGAGTGACTTAGAGTCGCATGTGGACTTTGACGGCTGGCAGTACCACTCGCGTACGACCGGTAGTGACCCAGCTACGGCAGATCCTGCTTATCCGCTCGTCTATTTCGGTTCCTTCCAAGACTTACTCGGAACTGACGATGCTGGCAACATCAAGGCCCGAAACGAGTGGCTTCACACACTTAACTGGGACCTTGTGGTGTTCGACGAGTACCACTTTGGCGCATGGCGAGAAACGGCACAAGAACTGTTCGAAGGAGAGGACAATGCGACCGAAGTGATCAAGGGTGAGTATGGTACAAGTCTATCTGGACGGAAGACAAAAACGCCGAGCATTGAAGACTTTGAACGAGAGTTCAGCGAACTAGCAGAGCATGAGACCAACTTCCTACCCATAACGACACGGGCGTACCTCTACCTCTCTGGCACTCCGTTTCGCGCGCTCTCGACGGGTGAGTTCATTGAAGAACAGATCTTTAATTGGACGTACACAGACGAGCAACGCGCCAAAGAGAACTTTGCCTCTCTACATCCTGACGAGCGTAACCCCTACGGCGCACTTCCACAGCTCCGCCTGCTTACCTATCAGATGCCCGATGAACTGTTGGCGATTGCTAGTGCAGGAGAGTTCGACGAATTTGATCTGAACGCCTTCTTTGAGGCATCAGGCACAGAAGAGTCGGCGCAATTTCGCCATAAACGCGACGTACAAAAGTGGCTCGATGTCATCCGGGGAGACTATGCACCAACGACTTTAGATCACCTAAAGACGGGCACACGTCCGCCCTTCCCATATTCCGACGTACGGCTTCTGCCCTACCTCCAACACGCCTTCTGGTTCATGCCCAATGTGGCCGCTTGCTACGCGATGAAGAATCTCCTGACGGAGCGCCACAATACTTTTTGGCGAGACTATACAGTCATCGTGGCTGCTGGGGCATCAGCAGGTATCGGACTCGACGCGCTTCCACCTGTACGTCGCGCTATCGGAAATGGATTTGACACCAAGACAATCACGCTCTCGTGTGGCAAGCTTACAACGGGCGTAACCGTTCCACAGTGGTCATCTATTCTGATGCTGAGGAACCTGAGATCACCCGAAACCTACTTCCAAGCCGCATTTCGTATTCAGTCGCCTTGGTCAATTAACAACCCCAATGGCGATAACCCAAATGAAGTGGATGTACTAAAGCCTGTATGCTTCGTGTTCGACTTCGCGCCTACGCGTGCACTTCGCCAACTCTCCGAGTATGGCATCAGGTTATCTCCAGAAGAGCCAAATCCCGAACATGCTGTTCGAGACTTAGTCTCTTTCCTGCCCGTCCTCGCCTATGACGGCGCAAACATGACACAGATCGACGCAGGCGGCATTCTCGATATCGCGATGGCGGGCACTTCTGCAACGCTCCTCGCCCGTAAATGGGAGAGCGCTCTTCTCGTGAATGTAGACAACGACACTCTTCGGCGCATTCTGAATGACCCTGACGCCCTTGCTGCCGTAGAGCGTATCGAGGGCTGGCGCTCACTTGGAGACAACATCATTGAGACCATCATCAACAAGAGCGAGAAAATTAAAGGAATCAAGAGTGAAGCTAAGGGGCGGGACCTGACACCAAAGGAGAAGAAAGAACTGTCGGCTGAGGAGCGAGAATTCAAGTCGAAACGAAAGCAGATCCAAGAGAAACTGATCAAGTTTGCTACTCGCATCCCTGCATTCATGTACCTGACTGACTTCCGAGAGAACACGCTAAGGGATGTCATCACGAAGCTAGAGCCTGACTTGTTCTTAACAGTGACGGGCCTGACTGTGCAGGACTTTCACCTGCTGGTGCAGCTTCGGGTGTTCAATACGGAGCAGATGAATGCAGCAGTCTTTGCCTTCCGTCGATATGAGGACGCCTCCCTGCGCTACACGGGCATCGAGAGCCACGAAGGTCTATCCTACTACGGATTGTACGATACTGTGGTGGCCAAAGACTAACCTTAAGCAAGTTGCCCAAACAAGGTGCGGACAGTCTTTACGTGCCATCTGCCTCGTGCACTGGCTCTTAGCATCTTGAATCAGGCTAGCTCGGCAAAATTGGCTGCACGAGTCATAAAGCCCGACTGCTACACTGATTTGCCTCGGCGGGCTTTGTTTTTAGTCGTACTGCTACGGGACTCTTCCAACTTGTCTACGAGAAAGTCCTCAAAAACCGTACGCTCGATGAAGACACTACGTCCCACGCGGTTGAATGGCACATCGTACTTAATAAACCAATCCATGAGTGTCTCTTTAGTCACCTCGCCATTGATGTAGAGTACACAGTCGTTCAGTGTGAGCACACGCTTTAGAAAGACTGCGTACCCTTCGAGCTGCTCTTCGAGTGCATTGAGTACTCGACGGAAGACACCAAGAGACACGTCTTCTGCTTTCCTTTTGGCAATGTTTGAGATGATGGCATTGAGATCATGCATATGTATTACTACAGGCTGCGTGGTAGGATAAAGAGCTAAGATTGCTGAAGTCGCCCAAGTAAGGTATGCACGGTTTTCACGTGCCACCGACCTCGTCCACTAGCTGTCGGTACCTCTCGGCGGTTGAGTTCTTCGCAGATAGCACGCACGGTTGTGTGCCCCTCCCGCTTCAACGCTGCCACGAGTGGTGCCAAGCTCTGCGCATACGCCTCGGCTTCGTTTCGGTGTGCGGCGTTGAGCATAGGGAGCTGCGGGTTGCCGAGCTTCTGGCCACGCGCCTTTGCGGCCGCAAGCGCTGCTTTCGTGCGCACGCTGATCTGCTCGCGCTCATGCTCCGCAAATGCGGCCATGATATGCAGCACCAGCCTAGTAGCACGTGGGTTGTCTACCGCCACAAACTCGACGTTGCTGTCCATCAGCTTGGCAATGAACGCCAAGTTGCGACTAAGGCGATCCAGTTTGGCAATTACGAGCGTGGCTTTCATCTTGCGGCATTGCCTTAAGGCTTCTTGCAGCTTGGGCCGATTCTTCTCGCTCTTGCCAGACTCTAACTCGGTATACTCGGCCACCAATTCCCAGTCACCACCGTTCAGGTAATCCGCTACGGCTTTGCGCTGGGCATCGAGGCCGAGACCGCTACGGCCTTGGCGATCAGTAGAGACGCGGTAATAGGCAATGTACTTTCCGCTGGGCATGGCGTGAGGCTGTTTTTGTATATTATCAAACGGACATTTGCTAGTATACAAAACGACCAACTAGGTTCCTAGGTATGTAGATTCCTAGTATTACACTACTCTTATAACAAGCTTATTTGACGTACAAAGACTAACTTAATAGTTCACTATCTCCCCACACGGCTCATCAACCCCCGTGCAGCAAATGGTAGACGAGTTAGCTTCGACAGTAAAGCGTATCCCGCTGGTATACTGGTTTGCAGTGATCGGAATTCTGCTTGTTTTGATTGTCGTGATACGTGTCCCTCAGCTTCAGGCTGCATTGTATATCGATCTTGGGCGAGCAACACTTAGCGAATACCCTGGCTTAGTCAATGAGAACAGGAAAACTCTTCTGCAGGTAATTGGCGGCTTGGTCGTCTTGGTTGGCTTGTATCTGACTCACCGGCGTATCCGAGTTACTGAGGATGGACAAGTAACGGATCGATTCACCAAGGCCATCGAGCAACTCGGTAGTGACAAGATTTCGATTCGTCTTGGAGGAATCTATGCCCTAGAACGGATTGCTAAGGATTCACGGAAGGACCACTGGACCGTAATTGAGGTGTTGAGTGCGTTTGTTCGTGAAGGTCCTCCGATTCATAACAGAGAGGGAATAGAGTTAAGTGAAGCAGGGGTCGGCATTTCCACAGATATTCAAGCCGCTCTAACCGTTGTCGATAGACGGAAGCACCAGCAAGACCCAGAGAATACCCCCATCAATTACTCGACCGCAAATCTCCAAGGGTCCAATCTCGAAGGGGCCTTCCTACGAGAGGCCAACCTAAATCAGGCCCACCTCTCTAGGGCCAACCTCCAAGGGGCCAACCTCCAAGGGGCCATCCTCCAAGGGGCTAACCTCCAAGGGGCCAACCTCCAAGGGGCCAACCTCGAAGGGACCAACCTCCAAGGGGCCATCCTCCAAGGGGCCAACCTCCTATGGGCCA
>CAYYHN010000031.1:0-961 GCA_964471245.1 uncultured Rhodothermaceae bacterium
ATGCGTAGTGTCAAATCTTGTGCCCGCTGCGTTGTTACAACCACCGATCAGCAGACTGCGGCGCGCGGGAAGGAGCCCCTACGTACATTAGCTACCTTCCGGAAGTGGGACGGCGGCGTCTATTTTGGACAAAACCTTATTCCAGATACTACTGGTATCATTCGTGTCGGTGATGCAATATCGACCCAAATAACGTAGAAAGCCGTTATTACATTCTCGTTAACGCGAAATGAGGGCTTTCTTCTAGGTATCTTTTTTTATAAACTTCTTTCAAGCCTGGCAGTCATTCAGTAGTATCAATAGCCGTTAATGCGGTTTGTGGCCAGGGCAAGCCCGAGCGGTATCTGGAACCACGGAGGAATTCGACTTCCATATCCTAACTTGTTCTCCTAGCATGACGTGCCCTTCGCTGATCAATCTTCAGCGTGTCCCCGTCGGAGGGTCTGGCGTATGACCGGCCACGTCCTCGTCCTGAATCAGGACTACCGTGCGCTCACCATTTGCAGTGTCCAGCGCGCTGTCTGTCTCCTTCACTTGCATAAAGCCGAGGCCGTCGAGATACGAAACGGCCGCTATGTACGCTCCACTTCTACGCATCTGCCGTGGCCAAGCGTGATCCGGCTGAAGGCATATATTCGTTTGCCCTACCGCAGCATATTACTCTCTCGGCGCAATGTTCTTCGGCGGGATGGGATGCGCTGCCAATATTGTGGCAGTAAGGAAAGCTTGACGGTGGATCACGTACATCCAAAGTCGCGTGGTGGCCGGGATACATGGGAAAACCTTGTGGCGGCTTGCGTCCCATGCAATAATCGCAAAGGCAACCGCACACCCGAGGAGGCGGGCATGCCGTTGGAACGCCGCCCCTTCCGGCCAAGCCATGTGATGTTCTTGCGTGACTACGTTGGTAATGTCGAAGAGCAGTGGAAACCCTATCTCTTCCTTGCATAAGTAGCAAAGA
>CAYYHN010000031.1:982-13090 GCA_964471245.1 uncultured Rhodothermaceae bacterium
TGTGCCGTCGAGACCGTGAAGTTCTCAGAGACTGTTTGGTAACGGGGTTGGAAGGCGAGACGGTGAGATTTTCGACGGCAGCCTTGTTCGATTTTGAGGTTTGTAGCAGCGCTATGTGCCGAAAAAACGGAGGCAAATCCTAAGGGCATCAAGCAATGATGCTCGAACGGATCCCGTCGCAGGCCCATGTCGAGTTATCAAACAGTCTCCAAGAGGCAGCCTTGTTTGCTTTCAGGTTTATACGCCTAAGCTACGGTGCATTGGTGCGGGGTGTTCACCTCTCCGTAGTCATGTCACGACAAGCCGAGCGCTAAGCGGAATCGTTAGCAAGAAGCTCACTCCATGTTGGGTTTAATTCGGTGGGGGATTGTATGTGCTGCAAAGAATTGACGGCATTGTGTATCGTCGTGAAGTGAACGCCCCATACATGTATCATAGGTATGCTCCAACAGGTTGACGGAATTCGAGTGCGTTGCGCCTGCATGCTTCTTGATGCGCGCATCGTACCCCGTTAACCCACTTCTTGCGTCTACGTGCACAGGTCCATAGAGCATGCTAGTGGTCTCTGCACAAAAAGAGTCTCTAGCAGTGCGCCATGCATTTTATGCAGTGCTGGCAGCACTCGTAAGGACTAGATGGAATGATATAGCACAGAAATGTGGGACTGCGAGACTGTTTGGTAACGGGGTTGGAAGGCGAGACGGTGAGATTTTCGAAGGCAGCCTTGTTCGATGTTGAGGTTCGCAGCAGCACTACGGGTCGAAAAATCGAAGGCCATCAGACGAGGATGCATCGAAAAGATTCCGTCGTAGCACCAAGTCAAGTTACCAAGCAGTCTCTGACGACGTTATAAAAATATAGAAGCAACGGAGCCAAGTAGACGAAGACAGCGGGTTTGAGGACTGTTCATCGTTTACGTGGCTCCTTGGTTCTGTGAGGCAAATTAGATGCAATGCAAGGCCTCAATTGAGGGGAATATCATTGATCAGTCAATACTTTTTCCTATATGAGATTGAAAAAAAGTTGATCAGTTGGTCAAAAAAATTGAATGACTACTTAAAAACGAAAGAATCGCGGTCGATATAGAAGGGGCGTTAAACAGGCAAGCGTTAACACGCCTGCAGTTTTATATAGATACAGAAGCCTCTGGCCTGACGGGCGACGGTCTGTCCAACCAAGGCTCTTCATAGATGGGACGCACATAAAAAAACGCGAGATCGATCGGCAAATCGACCCCGCGTGGGCTCCCACCCCAACATTCACGAATGCAGTTACCCTGGTAGTTAAGGAGGGAATTTGTTATGGCATTTGGAGATCTTTCACGTATTGGAACAAACGTCCAGTCACAGACCGCGTACAACACGCTCTCGAAGACAAACATGGAACTCGGTGTGCGCCAGATGCGCCTCGCGACGGGCTCGCGCCTCAATCGCGCTGAGGACGACGCCGCCTCGTACACCATCTCGCAGAAGCTCGAAGCTCGCACCCGTGGTCAAGCACAGGCACTCTCGAACATCGGCGATGCCAAGAGCATGCTCACGGTTGCCGAGGGCAGCATGGGCACCGTCATGGACATCCTTCAGACGATGAAGGAGAAAGCCGTGCAGTCGTCCAACGACACGATGGGTACGGCCGAGCGCGCAGACATCCGTAGCGCTGTCACCGCGCTTCGCACAGAGATTGGCGACATTTTGGATGACACCACCTTCAACGGTGTGGCCTTGTTTAGTGGCTCCGCTTCGACTTCGTTCACATTCCAAGTGAACGCTGAGAATGGCGACACAATGAGCGTATCTATTTCATCGGTGAGCCAGGACAACTTGGGTATCACGACGACGGCCATCGCAGCGATGACCAACTCGTCTGGTGCACAATCGTTCTTGACAGCTGTTGATAGCGCGATCGCGACAATTGCAGACCGTCTTGGCGACCTCGGCGACAGCCAGTCACGCCTGACGTTCAAGCAAGACCAAGTATCGACGTCAATGAACAACTACGATGCGGCCCGCAGCCGTATTGCAGACGCGGACTTTGCGAAGGAGCAGATGGAGATTGCCAAGCTGCAGATCATGCAGCAGACCGGCATCTCGTCCTTCGCGCAGGCCAACTCGGCCCCGCAGGCAGTGCTGTCACTCCTGTAAGCCAAATGACAAAGAACATCACTATTAACCCACGATCTGGGAATGGTTCTGGCACATAGCTCCCGTGGGTTATAGGGCGGAATGGCGAGCCGCCCGACCGAGGCTCCCCTTTTGGCGAGGGGGAGCCTCTTTTTTTATGTAGTTGGTTTAGAACACACCTCAGGTGTTCATGTGTTAGGCGGCTTGTGCCGTCTGCTCAAGGTGAACAAGGTGTGTCGTTAATTGCTCTAGAAACACGGTAATCCTGTCGGCAGCCAACGTATCTCGCTCCGCTTCGGTTGCTAGCCAGTTGGCTTCTTGTAGCAAACCTGCTTGACGGAGAATACGGCTGAGGCGTACCAGCAAAAAGGCAGGGTTGATTAGAAAGCGCGCAGTAGTCCCGTGCCGATGTTGTGTGTGGAAGGCCTGAATCATCATAAGCATTCCATTGACGATTTGTCCACTCCGAAGGAGACCTAGGGCGCACATCGAGTAGCCCATCGGCTCTTGGCGATCCATGTGGAGCATTGCATTACTATGGAAGAGCACCATGTTGGCATCGCTAAGCATGAGTCCTGTCTGGGCTGCCAGCAAATGCGAATAATAGCGGTTGTAGGGTGAGAGGTGCTCAAACGCAAGTTGCAGGAAGATCTCGGCAGCGTCTTCGTATTGGCCAAGCGTCATGTACAACGTAGCCAACTGGAAGCCGTAGTAGGCACGGTGGCCTTCATTGGGCGACTCATCGTACTCGGCCAAAAGCAATGCAACACGTGGACGGTACTTGTCGAGCTTGGCTTCCTTCGTCAGGGCATAACCAAGATGGATGATCTCAGCAGGCAGGTCACGCATTTGGCGGCCTGACTGATGCAGGTAAGCGCGTAATCCGGTTTCCATCTGGTGATGGATGCGGCCCGTGTATCGGATCAGCGGGTGGTTGCGGAACACGCGCTCTTGCCAGGCCCGGTCGGCTGCCAACATTTGATTTTCAGGTAGCAGGTTACGCACCTGAAGCCGGGCGGCTCCAAACAGCGGGTCATGAAGCTGGGCGCGAATCATGGCCCAGTGATCGGGGTTGGGCAGGTACTCGTCGCCATCCAACACAATGATAAAGTCTCCCGTGCTGCGCTCGAAGGTATAGTTGCGTGCAATGGCAAATGAGTTAGGCCACTCAATCTCATCGTATATATCCGCAAAGCGCTGGGCGATGTCTTGTGTGCCATCGGTCGAGCCGGTGTCAATCACGACAATCTCGTCCACAAAGGGGCGTGCACTGGCAAGGCAGCGCTCCAAGTTCGCAGCCTCATTCTTTACCATCAACGCTGCCGAAAGGCGTGGCGGACGGTGGTGGGACAAGCTAGGGCGTTCGGGCTTCGACATGGTCATACTACAGCCGGTTCGCGGAAGGAAAATCGACACGCCCGCCTAGGCGTGGGCAAACGAGTTGCCTACGCGGACGCATCGAGGGATAAGCTTAAACGGTGCCAATCTGACCTGTAGATCGAAACGGCACTCGAAATGCAGGACACTGGATGAGGTGACGGACGAGAAAGTTCGTCATTCGTGCATTAGGGCATTTAATTCGGCGATATAGACGGCCGATACCCTTTGTACAGTGCCAGAACACGGGCTTGACTGGTCGGAAAAAGGCCACCGTTTCTGGAAAGAAGTTCCGGTGCATGGACGCCCCAATGCCCCGGTCACCTCTACGAGAAGTTCTCGTTGGGTGTAGTTGTTTCGTCTTTCACGAACAGACCCGGTAGTACGATGAATGCAGCGCGTCGCATGCGCCAATACCAGCAGCAGGCCATTTTTTCTGCTTCACCCGAACAACTGCTCATCAAGATCTATGATATCGGCATTGCCGCATGTCATCGCGGAGATCGCAAAAAGGTGCGTGCCGTCTTGCAAGAGTTGATTGGTAGCCTCAACTACGAGGTTGAGGGTGATTTGGCAGAGCGTCTCTTTAGTGTCTACAACTTTTGTATGAACGAAAGTGTGGCCGGTGACCTTGAACTCATCGCACAGTTTATGACGGAACTGCGTGATACATGGCGACAAAGCTTCAACCAGAAGCAAGCCGCCTGATCCGTGCAGGGTTTAGGTCGAGTATCCAGACAGAGGTGAGTAATGTTAAATCCTGTACAGGACATATTCCGTCAGAATAACCCGTATGAGTCACTTATTACGGCCATTCTGATTGCCGAAGAGCAACCCCTGCTCGCGTTAGATGAGAAGGTGGCGTCGTTCCGGCGCGATAAGGATATCCTCGATGATCTCGATAGCTCGGTCTCGTCGTTCCACACGTTGCTTACCGACTTTACGGATTCCCTGTCCAACCCCTTTGGTGCACGGAGTGCAGCGGTACCCGAATCGAGTGGCTACTCGGCTACAGCGACCGATGATGCAGCGCTTGGCACACATGCGATCCAAGTCCAGCGTCTTGCCTCCACCGATACACGTATTTCGCAGCAGTACACGTCTGCTGGCACGTCGCTACGCACCTTCTTCGATACCAACGGGCAACAGGCGTTCGACATTTCAGTCGCGAGTCCCATCGACGGTGACGAAAACCGCCGCGTAGATGTAAACGTGTCGATCAACCCGACAGGTTCTACGGACGAAGAGATCCTTGCTGAGATCTCGACCGCCATAAACGACGCCATGAGTGCTGCACTTGAGGGCGAAAGCATCGAAAGCGGTGATGGGGCGCTGGCTTCGGTAGTAAATGAGACGTCTGATACCGCTCGTCTGTCGCTCCGAAGTGGGGATACGGGTTTTGCGAGTCGCCTTCAGTTTACTGATTCAGCCAATGGTCTTTTGGCCGCTTTAGGAGTAACCAATGCCTCGGTTGCTTCCGGTACAAGCGGTGGCATGGTCGTCGATGTGGGTACGAGCGAGACGGATTCTAATCTGAATGCACAGTTTCAATTAGATGGCCTCACGCTGTATCGCAGCAGCAACCAGGTGAGTGATGCCCTAGCAGGTGTGACACTCAACCTAAGCTCGGTGATGACTAGCAGCAACGACTTTACCATCGAGCCTGATCGCGATAGCATTAAGGAGCAAGTCAACTCGTTCGTCTCGCAGTACAACGATCTGCTCGGCTTTCTAAAGGATCGTACCACCGTCGATGGCGAACTGGGTACCCGCGCCTCATTCGCAGGCGACCCGACGTTTACCAACTTGCGCTTTAACATGCGCAACACCGTCGCAGCGCAAGTTTCCGGGCAGCCGTCGGGGGCACCAAGCTATCTGACGGACCTCGGCATTGAGATTGGAAACGATGGGAAGCTTTCGCTCACAGATGAAGACGCACTTATTGCTGCTGTCGAGCAGAACCCCGATGCTGTAGCCGACCTATTCGCAGGCGACAATGGCATTGCGACGCAGCTCGAAACCACCCTCGACCAATACCTTGGCGCCGATGGTATCATCGACAACCGCATTGATGTATTCGACAACCGGATCACATCCGTCAATCGGCAGATTACGGCGTTCGAAGATCGTTTGGCGCAGCGCGAAGAGCAGTTACGGGCGCAGTTTGCAGCCGTACAGGAAACAATTGCCTTGCTCCAAGGCCAATCTCAGTTCCTTGGCGCATTTGGCGGATCCTCGTTCTAAGCACTGACAGATGCCGGGTTACAGCATGCGAAAAGGTCCTTTCGCACCCAAAAAACGGGAAATGAAGGGATAAATGATCAGGTTGAGACCTACGCTTCGCTTGCGCAAAGGGAAACAATGTCGCTGGATGCGGCAAGCTAGGTTGCATGTTTTGGCTACGGCCAGACGTGGATTGGCACGCTCCTTGACTCTCTTCTCCGTACGAACCAGACCATGCACATGGACCTGACTCGCCAACTTCTTGATCTCGGTGATGCGATGCTTGCTGCATTGCACGCAGATGATTACGATGCCCTTGTGGCTGCAGCCCATCAACGCCAAGCGGTGGTGGACCAGATGCAAGCCGAAGGCATCCAGCCGGACCCAGCGGCTGAGGGGGGACGCTTGCAGGTCCAAGCTGACGCCTTAGCGGAGGCGCTCACGGCCAGAGAGCGTCACCTTGGGGAAACCCTAGGCGGCATGCGCCAGTTCAAAACAGCTCAGCAGCGCTATGCGCAGCCGCCGCGTAGGCGGAGCCTATTGAACAAGCACGTGCACGGGTAAGGGACGGAATCACACCCCCTTTGCGAAAGAACAGCTTTTGGAGTATCCTCCAGAATGCCCGCATAGCTCCTGCGCGCCTTCTCCAACCCGGCGCTTATAGCTTAGAAGTATGGACATTCGGAACATCGGTAACGGCAGTATCTCAAACCTGCAGCGCGTAAAGGCGGCAGAACTCAGCCAGAGCGAACAGACCGCCACGGCTGCTGTGCCCGATAAGGGTGAGACACAGCGCACAACGTCTGTGCTCGATCGCGTCGACCTCGGTGGCTCGAACGCATCACGCAACGTACGTAGCCCCGAGCTGCAGTTTGCCAAGCAAGCCCTCAACAGCCTACCTGACTCTGATGCGGCTCGCATGGCCGAAATCAAAGCACGCATTGCGGATGGTTATTACACCCGTCCCGACGCCCTCAATGCCGTCGCGGATCGCCTCGCCAGCCTGCTGAGCTAGGTACGGTACCGTAGTGGTACGTGGCTTCCCAATTTATTGACATCCATACGCTTCCATCTGGATCAGCAGAGGAGCAGTGCGTATCATCGGTTGTCTGGTGTACCTTTTCCAGCTTCCTCATCTGCGGTGTGCGTACGCTCTATGCTTTAGGTTTTGGTGTGTTCATGGTGATCCTACTCGGACCACCTGCGCCGGTACATGCACAAGGCCATTTCGTCGATCACGGCTTTTACATCTCTGCGGGCATTTCCCAACGTACCGAGCGGAGCACCGTCTCGTGGAATGCCAGCTACTACTTCCGCGGTCTCTTGGAAGCCGGGTTGAAACTCAACCGCTTCGATGACCCCGAGCGAGACTTCGTCACCCTTGGCCTTGGTGCGTTTGCTGCGGTCTATCCCTTAAAGCAGTCGCAACGCATCCCGGTCACACTGCGAATCGGGGGCATGGTTCATCAGCTAGAGCTTTCCGGCGACCCCATCACGATTCTCGAAGATGATGGCCTTCAATCTTCCGGAACCGCTTACCGATTGGAGACCAGCATCTCGCGGCAAATGCGCACTCCTTGGCAACTTGGGCGTCAAAGCATCGACCTTATTCCCATCCTCAACCTCGTTTACCACACCCGTACCCTCGATATCGGTGTGGACCGCGTAACCCCCTCGTATCTCACCATCGCGCTTGACCTCGCATTCGAACTCAATCTCGCCGACTACACCTCCGTCATGCTCGTACCGCGCGTCGGTTGGTTGGATGAGGAGCCCGGTGTTGGATTAACGCTAGGCTGGACGGGCGGGCTGCTGCGTTAGAATGGTACTCGCGAGGCTATTTTATCGCTAAGACAGGTGGACGCCATGATCGCGGAGGTGGTTGCCACGAAAGCGCGAATGACACGCCATTTCTGTCATCGTAGAGTTGTCCACGGTCGGCGGCAATTCCTAAACGCAGCCCAACGCCTTTATCGAAGCGGAAGATCAACTCAGCCAAGCCTGAAGCTTGGTCGAGACGGCCTGTATAAAACTGGGGATTTCCGGAACAGCCCCCATCACTACAATCGTCGCGGGAGCCGTAATTGAGGCTATAAGTAACGAGGATGCGGTAGCTTGTAGGTATGATAAGCGGAAAGGCTCCTTCCACAGCAAAATGATGCCCAATGACGATGCTGTTTTTGACGGGACGTGTAAGCGAACCATCGGAAAAAAGCAAGGAGTGACCTATGGTGCGTCCCTGATGGGTCCAGCCGGTCTGGTACGTACTGTGGCTGTAATACTGGGAGGAGTCTCTTGGGTCGTCTACAAGTATGGTGCTGGTTTTTGCACCTTGTCGGGCGGTATAGGCCCATTCGTACAAAAAAGCATTGATTAACTTCGGGCGGCCGCGACGCTGGATACGAAGCCCCCACAAGCCATCCAAAGCGCTGCGAAAGAGCAAGTCAGCTTGTGCTTCAAGGTAAAACTGGCGGTAAGCGAGTGTGCTGAAGCGAGGGAAGTCAATCTCTAAGGCAAAGTCAAGGGAGAGCACCGAGTTGCCAGCGTTGCCCAACGTGCTTGTATCAACAACGTCGTTCGTGTTTCTGCGCCCAAAGAACACGTTCAGGTAGTCATCAAAATCCGTGGGTATTTTTCCAACGACGGGATGTGTGCCGCCCCATTGGAGGAAGTGAAGGAGACCTGCGTAGGCATGCACTGGGAAGTCGTCGGGGCCGAAGAGGCGGAGGTAGAGGTACTTCTCGTGCATGACGGGCCGGTCAACAAAGCGATCGCGGCCGAGCCATGCGTGGGCAAAATGGCCTTTAAATGCGATGAGCTGATACGTGCCCGGAATATTGACAAAGTCAGGCGTATGCAGCGCTATGCGCGGGATCGGGGCGGCATTGGGGCTGATGATGAACGAACCAAGAGAACGAGTCGTATCGACTAGTCCAGCCGTCATTTCTCGCCACCCCGCCCAAACCTCGAACGGCCCCGCTTGAAGGGCATGGTAGAGTTGGTGCACATGCACGCTGCCGTTGTCGGACTGTCGCGCAACGATTTCAGCCCCGCCGCCTATGCCGAAAAAGCCCCGTCGTTGAATCGGCACATCTACATAGAAGCGGGTAAGGGCATTGGTGCCGGAGGGGTCGAGCAAGCCATAGCGATTCGTGACCATCCAAAAGGGGAGTTCGTCACCTGTTCCGCCAACAGTCTCAAGCGAGACGCCGAAGTTGGGCGTCTGGGGCTGGCCGTAGCTTGGGCGTGCTATGATGAACAGCACGAGCAAGCACCACAGGATGCAAAAGGTATGTCGTGCTGGCATCCGCATGAGCAGCGAAAATTGAAAGCTAACGCGATGTTGAGTTTACATCCATTGAGGCCCCGCCAAAACACGGGAATACGGCTACGATGCTGGCTCTATGCCACTTCGATATGGTGCATAGCTAAGCCTTTTGTAGCCATTGCCTACAGCGCAAGATATCGGCGGTTGATGGGAGAACTTTAGATGCAGGTACGCGGGTGAGGAGCGTTTCACAAACGAGCAATGACCAAAGCAACCGTGTTTTTTACATCCGTTCTTGCCCTAGCTTCGGATATAACTTTTATAGTTGATTGCTTATTCTTGTATAACGTGGTAAATGATCGATCTAGCTAAATTGTACGCAATCCGCCTGAATAAGTCGGATAAAGATGTGCATCGTCAGGTTGACGCGCGAATTGGCTGATGCCAGTGGCGTGTAAGTTTTCTGCCCAGTAAAACATAAACTACACATGCCACACCACATCCTGTGCCAGCGCAAAGAGTGCAACTGGCACACGTGTCTGGCGGATCAGCCGACGAACATGTTTCGAGGTGTATTATGCGGCGTGCTTGGGGTAGACGGCCATGAATCGGATGATGGCTTGAATACCTTCCTGAAAGCGATCCAGCCCGAAGTGCTCGTTGGGTGAGTGGATGCTGTCGGTGTCGAGGCCGAAGCCAAGCAGAACGCTGTCGAGGCCGAGGATGTTTTTGAAGTCGGCGACGACGGGGATGCTTCCGCCGCTGCGCGTAAAGAACGGCTTGCGGTTGTATACGCCTTCGACGGCTTCGGCAGCGGCTTCCATGGCTGGGCTGTTGGTGTCCACGAGGACGCCGTGGCCGCCGTGCAAATCCGTGAAGGTCAGCGTCATCGTCGGGGGCGTGCTGGCCTCGAAGTAGGCGCGGATCTTGTCGGTGATCTCAGCAGGCGTTTGGTTGGGGACCAAGCGCATCGAAATCTTGGCGCTCGCTTTTGATGGAAGTACGGTCTTCGCCCCTTCGCCAATGTAGCCGCCCCACATGCCGTTGACATCCAGCGTAGGTCGTGCGCTGGTGCCTTCTACAGCGGTGTAGCCTGCTTCCGTCTTCGTCACATCCACGCCGACCTCGCCAGCCCACGCGGCGGCATCGAAGGGGAGCGACGCAAAGGTGTCGCGCTCGTCGGGTGTGAGGGGCACGACGTTGTCGTAGAAGCCCGGAATGGTGATGCGGTGATTGGCATCGTGCAGGCCAGCGATAAGGCGACTCAGCGCATTGATCGGGTTTTCGATGGCGCCGCCGTACATGCCCGAATGGAGGTCACGGTTGGGGCCTGTGAGGGTCACCTCGACGTAGGCCATCCCGCGCAAGCCGTACGTGATGGACGGCACGCCGGGGGCAAACATCGTGGTGTCGGAGATGAGGACGACATCGGCGGCGAGGCGGTCTTTGTATTCCTCGATGAAGCCCGGCAGATGCTTCGAGCCGCTTTCTTCCTCACCTTCGATCATGTACTTGACGTTGACGGGAAGCTGTTGTCCAGTCTTGAGGTACGCCTCGGCAGCTTTCAGGTGCATGAACACCTGACCTTTATCATCACAGGTGCCCCGGCCATAGAGCTTGCCGTCTTTGCGTACCGGCTCAAACGGGGGCGAATCCCAGAGTTCAAGCGGGTCGGGGGGCTGGACGTCGTAGTGGCCGTAGACGAGGACCGTCGGGAGTGCCGGGTCGACGATGTGCTCCGCGTAGACGATGGGGTGCCCTTCGGTTGGGATCGACTCGGCATGCTGGATGCCAATCTGCTTGAAGTGATCCACGAGCCAGTCGGCCGTGCGTTGCACGTCGGCGGCGTAGGCAGGGTCGGTGCTGATGGAGGGGAGGCGCAGCAGCGCTTCCAGTTCGCTGATAGCGTCTTCGATGTGGGCGTTGGCGAAGTCGAGAGCAGCCTGCATGGGCACACGGAGTTGATCGGTTGCAAGGACGTGACGATGCGACTTGTTCGTGGAACATACGCCGCGGGGCAGGCAATATACGTGGACATCGCAGCAAAGAGAAGACCCTCGGGTGGGGATTTAGGGAAGCCGATTCTACTGTGGAACCGTGGCGCAGACTAACCGTCGTACGGGCGGTTTTTTCGACGAACTACCACGGGTACGCTATGCCACGCTTTCCGCGACGCTACATGCGCCTGACGTTGCAGGCCGCCGCCATCTACAACATCCTGTGGGGTGCTTGGGTTGTGCTGTTCCCCCAGCATTTCTTTGCGCTAACAGGTATGGAGCCCCTCAACCATCCCATGATCTGGCAAGGTATGGGCATGGTCATCGGCGTGTATGGCCTTGGCTATTGGTGGGCCAGCTACGATCCCGTACGCCATTGGCCTATTGTCGCGGTCGGCTTCCTCGGGAAGATCTTCGGCCCGATCGGGTTTGCGATGAACTACCTCACCGGAGCCGCACCCTTCGCGTTTTTCTACACGCTCATCACCAACGATTTCCTCTGGTGGATTCCGTTTGTCCTGATTCTACGTGAGGTGCATCTACAAACGCGCTGGCGGCTCGCCAAGCCAGGAGAACACGCATGAAACGGCTCAAACGCTACAGCAAACATCTTTTGGCTGCCTTCTTTGTCTTCGCGGGCGTCAACCACTTCATCATGCCCGACTTCTACCTTGGGCTAATTCCGCCCTATTTCCCCGCGCCTGAGGCCATCAACGTGGTGAGCGGCGTGCTAGAGATCCTCGGCGGCTTGGGGCTTTGGATACCGCGACTACAGCGCTGGGCTGCATGGGGCTTGTTTGCTTTATTGCTGGCGTTTATCCCAGCCCACGTCTATTTCTTGCAGATCGGATCCTGCGTGGAAAACAGCCTTTGCGTGCCAGAATGGGTGAGTTGGGCACGTCTTCTCGTCATCCATCCGATGCTCCTCGCGTGGGTGTGGTGGCACCGGGATTGAGTGTGGGAGCATAGGGTGTCTGGGAGGGGGGGGACACATGAAGTGTGGCACCCACGTGCTTATAAGGGTGTTGCTTCGGTAATGCGGTAGATGAGGCCGTTGGGGTCGTTTTCGAGCAGTTCGAGTTTGCCTTTCACGATCACTGGATCGTAGGAAAAGCTAAATCCT
>CAYYHN010000031.1:13100-14464 GCA_964471245.1 uncultured Rhodothermaceae bacterium
CGATGTACACGCTGGTATCGCCGGGCATGCAGAATTGGCAACTGGCGAGCGGGCTGGAGCTGAGAATGAAATGCTTCTGCTCCATCGACTGTTCGAGCGGGATGATAAACCCGTCGATGGTCACTACCTCACCGTTAAGGTTTTGCATGCGCTCGCTAAACTCAAGTACCCACCGGTTTTCATCGTTTTGGACATAGTCCACTTCGTGCAGCATCTGCCAGTCAAGCGCCGTCTGGGCATGAACCGACGTCGCGAAAAAGAGCAGCAAGGAAAGAGCAAGAAAGCGGCGCATGGGCGTAGATGCAGATAGCAAAGGGAAATGTTGGAATCGGACCGATTAAATGCCGTGTGGCCTACCGCGTTCCCTTGTGTGCCAAGCTGCGTTCTCAACAGTCGAAAGCACGGTATCAACTGCCGTCTAGGCAATATGGATGTGGTGATCGAGGCTTCTTGGAAGAGGGGAAGGTAGCTCGCGTGCAGGTATTTCTTCTCGAATGCGAAACTAATGATCTTTTGTGCGTATGAGTTATGTGTTCTCGAATCGGAAAGAAATACCATGCGTCCCCTCTTACGCTCCGAAGAAATGATCTTGTTGGCGGTGTGGAAACTCCAGCCAGATGCCTACGGCGTCACCATTCGTCGCTACCTCAGCCAGACCACAGGGCACGACTGGTCGATTGCCTCGGTCTATGTGCCGCTCGATCGCATGACGGACAACGGTTTGCTCAAAGCCACGGACCAAGCGCCGACGGGCAAACGCGGCGGGCGACGCAAGCGGACGTTTGCGCTCACCGAGAAGGGTATGGCTACCTTACGCCAGATGCGCACCGTGCACGACACCCTGTGGGCAGGATTTCCTAGTCTCACGTCTAACCCTGCGACCTGATGGCTGCCGAGCACCCCCGTCCACCGCGCCTAGCCGAGTGGCTTCTCTTCCGCTTCTTCCGCCCGCGCGGCGACGCCGACATCATCTTGGGCGACCTTGCCGAAGAATACGACGACCTGTATGAGCGCTCTGGCAAGCGTGTCGCTGATCGATGGTATTGGCGGCAGTTTCGGCGCTCCATCCCGGGCTTTACCTACGACCTTGGTTACTGGAATTTCCGCATGTACCGCAATTACCTCACCGTCGCGTGGCGGCACCTCAAGCGCCACAAAGGCTATAGCATCATCAACATCGTAGGATTGGCTGTGGGCTTGGCGGCTTTCCTGACCATCACGCTGTTCGTAGCCCAGAAACTCAGCTACGACCGCTTCCATCCGGAGGCCGACCGCGTTGTACGTATGTATCAGGAAATCGACGGCGATATTGCTACGACGATGCCGTTGGGCTTGCCTGCCGTATTGGAAGAGCAGATTCCGGC
>CAYYHN010000032.1:0-1363 GCA_964471245.1 uncultured Rhodothermaceae bacterium
ACACAGCGGAGATGGGCTGTCGACTGATGCTACGCCTTCACAAGAAGACGCCTACGATGTTTTGATAGAGCAGCCCCAAGAGGTAGCCACGTTAACCTCTATGGAGGCTCCGCCAGCGCTTCCGGAAGATAAGGACACCATTCTCATCATCGAAGACAATCCGGACATGCGGGCCTATCTTGTTTCCCATTTGCAGGATACGTACCACCTCATCGAAGCTAGCCACGGACACACTGGCGTCACCTTGGCACAAGACATGGTTCCTGATCTTGTGCTCTCGGATCTGATGATGCCTGAGCTAGATGGTCTCGGCGTGCTTCAAGCCCTACGCGGAGACCAGCGCACCAGCCACATTCCAGTCGTCTTACTCACGGCCAAAGCTGATATCGAGAGTCGCTTGCAAGGCTTGAAAGAAGGTGCGGATGCCTACCTCTCCAAGCCCTTTAACGCCAAAGAATTGCGCGTGCAGATGACGCGCCTGATCGAGCGGCGTAGAGCGTTGCAAGCCTTCTACCAGCAGCATGCGGTACTCGTAGAAACCCCTACGGCACCCGCCCCCAATGCCAATGTAGCCCTTTCACCCTCCGAGACAGCGTTCCTCGAACACGTCCGCCAAACCATCGAAGCCGCGTTGCACCAACCATCCTTTGATGTCGATCAGCTTGCTGAGGCGGTGCATATGAGCCGCCGCCAACTTCTCCGAAAACTCCGCTCGCTCACCGGTGAATCACCTTCGCACCTGATTCGTCATGTGCGCCTAGAAAAGGCCTACCAAGCCCTTCTAGCGAATCAGAACAGTGTTAAAGAAACTGCCTTTGGCTTTGGCTTCAAAAGCGTAGCACACTTCTCAAGAGCATTCAGAAAAGCCTACGGTATCTCGCCATCAGAAGCACGTAGGGCAAGACAGGAAAAGGAAGCATAATCCTGCTGATCCACGAAGCTGCACCCCGCAGTTACTTCGAATGAAGTTAGAAATTAAAGTTGTGTGGTATACCCCCCAACGCGAAGGGGGGACAGGTTGGACGAGAGTAAAGGGTGGAAGGTAGGTAAGAACACGGCTTTTTCCCCTGTCCACCCTTTCAAACTATCCACCCCACGAAAGTTGGACACAACTTGAGTTACATACGAAAGTATGCACGAATGATCGCTGCATACGAGCGGGCTGCGGCTTCAACATCACGTAGCGCAATATGCTCATTCGCTGTGTGCGAGCGTTCACTACGACCTGGGCCGATCTTGACGACGGGTAGGTCGGCAAGAAAAAGCCAATCGGACATGGTGGGAGACCCAAATGGCTGGGCATCTGGCAGAGCTGCCCGACAAGCCTGAACGATGCGCTCAGAATCAGTTGTTTCAGTCGGTA
>CAYYHN010000032.1:1373-14347 GCA_964471245.1 uncultured Rhodothermaceae bacterium
CATCACCTTCGAGTTGCAACTGGAGCCAGTCCACGAATTCATCGTGGGTGTAGGATGGAGTCGTGCGAATGTCGAGGGTGATGCTGCTACGATCTGGGACCATGTTTTTGATGGTACCAGCTTGCACGATGGTAGGCGTGATGGTTGTCGGCCCTAAGAACGGATGGATGCGATCTGGGTTCAGCGTTTCGAGACACAGCAGGTCGCGAGCCGTGCTATAAACAGCGTTCTCGCCCAAGTGCGCGCGGGCAGCATGTGCGCTTCGACCATGCGCCACGACGTTGAGAATCAAGAGGCCTTTCTGTGCAACACACGGTTGCATTTCCGTCGGCTCGCCGACCAAGGCCGCAGAGATGGGTGGCAAATGCGGACGGAGGTCTTCGAGGCCGTTGTACCCACCACCTGTCTCTTCGCATGTGGTGAGGGCGACCATCACCTTCCCATCCTTTGGCACGAATCCCGACGCAGCTAAATTGAGCAGCGCGGTCGTCATCGCTGCCCCGCTGGCTTTGGCATCGACCGTTCCTCGGCCGAACAGGTTGCCATCCACTTCGGTAGGCGTAAAGGGATCGTAGGGATGCCGTTCGGATGGCGGGACGACATCGAGGTGGGAGTTGAGCAAGAGGAGGTCATCGCCTTCCCCAATCCAGAAATACACGTTGTTGTCACGCCGACCAACTGAAACGCCTTCGCGGCCAACATATTCCTCAATAAAATCGGCTATGGCCTGCTCTTCGTGGCTCAGCGAGGGAAAACGAACCATTTCCTTCAAGAGCGAAACGGCATCTGCGGGTCGTGTCATCGAATTTCAGTGCCTTGGTTCATGTGTAGCAGATCGCTAGGACCGAGAATGTGGACATGTTGCACACCAGCTTGCCGAGCGTGCAACCCGACGGTCACTTTCACGCGCATCCCTCCTTTCAGCCAACCTGCTGCGATACCAGCTTCAATTTTTCCATGATCCAGACGGATGCACCGAGTTCCTTCGTGCTGAACCTGCCCGATTTCCGTCACCAAAAGCAACCGATCTGCGTCCATCGCTTCAGCAATCGCACCCGTCACGGTGTCTCCGTTAACGTTGTAATGTTGCCCGGCTTCGTCGATGCCCAACGTTGCGACGATCGGCAAGAAACCACCTACGAGAAGATGACGGAGCAGGGTTGGATCAACCTTCACGACATCGCCTACCCATCCAAAGTCTACCTGCTCGCCATCCATGTCCCACGGCGGCCGCTTGGTGACGTGCACGGTTTGGGCATCCGCGCCGGAGAGACCAACAGCGGTAAGCCCTGCTTGCTGCGCTTGCGCGACAAGTGATGCATTGCCTAACCCACACAGCGTCCACCGGATGATGTCGAGGTCGAGATCGCTGGTGACCCGGCGGCCTTGCACGATACGTGGCTCATGCCCCAACCGACGCGCCATCGCAGTTGCTTGCGGGCCGCCGCCGTGCACGATGACGACATCATGCGTCTCCTGTAGCGCAGCGATGTCGTGCCAGAACGATTGCATGCGCTCATGCTGTTCTAGCAGCGCACCGCCAATTTTGATGACTGCAACAGGCTTCATCGATCCATGCCCCACATCCATTCGAGGATTGCTTTCTGGGCATACAGCCGATAGGCCGCTTGCCGTAGATGAATCGCCTGCGGCCCATCCAACACATCGCCATCCACAACCACACCGCGACGTACGGGCAAGCAGTGCATGAAGGCGCCATCGTAGGTCTTCGCCATGCGTTCCGAGGTGATGCGCCAATCGGTTAGCGTAGGACGGAGTGCAGCTTCCCGCTCGGGATCGGAATACACCAGCGGACCACCCCACGCTTTGGCATACACCACCTCGGCCCCCTCACAGGCCACATCAAGGTCGGTTGTTTCTGTGAAGTCGGCACCTTGGGCTTCTGCATAAGCTTTGGCCTGAGCAATGACACCTGTGTCTAAGCCGAAGCCTTCGGGGCGGGCGATGGTGACGTCCATGCCGAGGCGCGTAGCCATGAGCAAGGCGGAGTGCGGCACAGCCATCGGCAATCGCTTCGGATGATAGCTCCACGCCAACACGAACTTCCGCTTCTTTACGCGCTCACCGAATCGCTCGGTGATGGTTGCGGCATCGGCAAGAGCTTGGCAGGGATGATAAAACGCCGACTCAAGGTTGACAACCGGTACGGAGGCAGCTTCCATGAAGCGACGCATCAGCACTTCGCCTGCATCTTGTGCATGATCCGTCATCGAAGCAAAAAGTCGGACGCCGAGGGCATCATAATATTGTGAAAGCACGCCAGCTGCTTCGATGATATGCTCGGCCTCCGCGCCATTCATGATGGCATTGGGCTCCCATGCAAAGCCCCAAACACCTTGCCCCGGCACCAGTGTCGTCGCGTGCGCCCCCAACTGCGCGGCGGCGAGTTCCATCGATGTACGGGTCCGCAAGGAAGGATTGAAGAACAGCAATCCGATGCTCCGATCCGGCGGGTGCGGCGTCCACTTCGGCTCTCGTGCATGGCGCAGCGCCGCTTCGATCCGTCCCTCCCACGTGGCATCGTCCAAGAGATGCCAATCCAGCAGATGATTCATGTGATACGTCTTGGTCTGGGATCTCAATTAGGCTTAGGCCACGGCAGCTTCAAGGCTGACTTCCTGTAAAGCAGCAGAAAGCCCCGCAACAAAAGCATCAATCGCATCATCTGGCGTGTTGAGCGGCGGCATGAGACGGATGACATGTGGATCGCCCGCGCCTCCCGTGAGGATGTGCCGCACCCGCAACGCCTTAATGACAGGTTGCGCCGGACCATCGAGTACCAATCCGATGAGGCAACCCGCTCCGCGGACCGAGACGCCGAGCGGCTCCACGGCCGCTTTGATGCGTGCGAAGATCTGTGGTGCCCGATCCATCAACGCCTCATCCACGATGGTCTGTGCCGTGGCTTGCACCGCAGCCATCGCCAGCATGCCCCCGCCAAAGGTAGAACCTTGGTCGCCGTATTCCACGGTTGCAGCGATCGCGTCCGACACAAACGTAGCACCAACCGGCACGCCATTGCCTAGGCTTTTCGCCATCGTAATGAGATCGGGGGTCACACCAAGCTGATCACTGATTGAGAAGGTGCCCGTTCGCCCGACACCAGTTTGCACCTCATCAAAGATGAGCGCCACACCGTGTGCGTCGCACGCTGCCCTGACTTCTTGGAAGAATGCCTTCGGCGCGGTGGTCATTCCAGCCATGCTCTGAATCGGCTCCATGATAACAGCGGCGATATCGGCGCTGAATGCAAGTGTCGCTTTGACCGCCTCAGCATCACCAAACGGTACAAAATGCGTCTCGGGCAAGACTTCGGCGTAGGGGGCGCGGTACATCTGCTTGTGTGTCGTGGCCAGGCTGCCGAGCGTACGCCCATGAAAGCCTTGTTGCATCGCAATGACGCCCGACTTCCCCGTCCATTTCCGCGCAAGCTTCAAGGCCGTTTCGTTGGCTTCGGTGCCCGAGTTGCCAAAGAACACATGCCCCAGTCCTACGGGTGCAAGCTCTCCTAGTAGCGCTGCTGCTTCTGCACGTACGGGGCTGTACACGATGTTCGAGTAGAACATCATCTGACCCGCTTGTTGTTGTATGGCTTGCACAACTTTTGGAGGACAATGTCCAAGGATGGTCACGCAGTGGCCACCGTAGAAATCGAGATGGCGTTGCCCATCGGCGTCCCACACGTAGGGGCCGTCGCCTTTCACGATGGCAACAGGCACCTTCTTGTAGGTTGGAATTTGGAAGGCTTCTTCCTGCGCAATGATGTCGTTGGTTGTCATGATCTAGGCAAATGATGGGTGATCGACTGGCGTAATATGGGGCAACAAGCCAAGCATGTCCGGCTGATGAAAGAGGAGATTCAGGTTTTGGATGGCCTGCGAGGCGGCTCCCTTGAGGAGGTTATCGAGTGCAAACCCCACAACCAATTGGCGCCCTTCCACTACCCACCCAACATCGCAAAAGGGCGAATGGACAGCGTGCCGCAGTTCAGGGAGCTCCCCGGGTGACAAGCGGATGCCAAGGCGACCTGCATAAGCCCCTTGGTACCACCTTCCGATGTCTTCCGCGCTGATGGTTTCGGGGAGGGTAACATGCGCGGTGCCCCAAATCCCACGCGTCCATGGCCCGCTCACCGGCACAAAGGATACGTCGACATGCGGCCCTAGCACCGCTAAGACTTCGGGCAAATGTTGATGTCGCATCACCTTATAGGCTCGCACATTGCCATCACGCGTCGGGTAGTGTGTCGTCGCTTTAGCGCGAGTACCCGAGCCAGAAGCCCCCGTCAGCGCGGTCACATGCGCATGGTAGGTGTCGAGGTGCTGTGCAAGAGGGTACAACGCCAAGGCCAATCCACTCGCAAAACACCCTGGGTTTGCGATGTAGCGCGTTCCGTTGGGATACGGCGAACGCGCTTCTACGAGGCCATAGACGAAGTCACTCAGGCGTTCAGGCATCGGGTGGTCGTAGCCAAACCACGTTGCGTATTGCTGCGCATCTGCATAGCGAAAGTCAGCGCTCAAATCCACGATTCGCCCGGTGTACCCTTGGTCCCAAAGGCCTTGCACAGCGACGCAACCTTGCCCATGCTCTGCGGCAATCAGAATGGCCTCGAAAGCATTGGGATCCAAGCTTTCAGGCGCAGAGAAGGCCAGTGCCGTCACGCCGCGTAAATGCGGATGCGCAACGGTCACGGGCTGGCCTGCAAAGGTGCGACTCGTGACGGCAGTCAGTTCGAAGACGGGGTGACCTGCGAGCAAACGAATGAGTTCACCACCTGCATACCCCGCGCCATGCAACAGGGCAATCGGCTTCTTTTCGTGTGTAGTCGGTTCCATGTGCACTTATGCGCTGAGCTTGGCGAGATAGGCTTGCACGCCTGCGATTTGGGTGAAGCCACGGGCATCACGGCCATCCCAGAGCGTGTTGGTCTCGCCGTAGTCCGCCACCTTTGCATTAAACATCGAATGTGGACTGTCGCATCCCAGCACGCTTAAATGGCCCTTAAAGAGCCGCACATCCACCGTACCTGACACGCGGCTTTGGGATTGGTTCAGGAAGGCTTCGATGTCGCGCATCACCGGGTCGAAGTACTGCCCTTCGTGCAGGAGCATCCCGTAGAAGTCACCCAGTCCTTTCTTCTGGAACTGCTGCCATTTGGTCAGTACGATTTTCTCGAGCTCCGCATGTGCCGTAATCAGAATCAACGCAGCAGGTGCTTCGAATCCGACACGTCCCTTGATGCCGAGAATCGTATCCCCCACGTGGATGGCACGCCCCACGCCGTGCTCCCCACCGATTGCATTCAAGTGCTCAATGAGTGCAACGGATTCCATTGCTTCACCATTGATGGCGACGGGCAAGCCGTTTTCGAACTGGAGGCTGAGTTCAAGCGGCGTTTCGGGTGCATCAGACGGAGCCGTGGTGCCGGGATATGCATCTTCGGGAAGCGGCAACTTGCTCGTCAACGTCTCTTGTCCCCCAATGGTGGTGCCCCACAAACCTGCGTTGATGGAATACGTGGTAGTCTTTTTCGGCACGTCCACGCCACGTGCCTTCAAGAATGCTGTGGTGTCTTCCCGCGAGAGGCCTTTGTCTCGTATGGGAGTCAGGATCTCTAAGTCGCCCGCCATCAAGCGCAACGCGACATCGAATCGGACTTGGTCGTTGCCAGCTCCGGTCGATCCATGTGCCACGGCCCGTGCGCCTACTTTACGTGCGACTTCGACCACATGCCTCGCTTGCACCACACGCTCGGGTCCAACACTAAGCGGATACACGCCACCACGCAAGACATTTCCTTTAATGAGGTAGCTAAGCAAGTCATCGTACAAGTCGCGTCGCCCGTCGATGTTGAAGTGCTGCTCGGCACCCAATGCCATTGCTTTGGCTTCTACGGAGGCCGCTTCTTCCTCAGAAACGCCTCCAGTGTTCACGATGACGGTATAAACGGGTTCTTGGAAGGTTTCCTTCAGGTAGGGCACACAAAAAGAGGTATCGAGGCCACCACTGAAGGCAAGGACGATAGACATGGAGAATCTTGGTAGGTATACAAAAAAAGCGCTGCTCCGAGATGGAACAGCGCCAACAACGTTTGGGGTTCACTGCAGCAGGTTACCCTGCTTTTGACATCACCCTATGGCATGCTCCATCCGTCCGTGCGAAGTGGCACGTCGGTTACGTCGGGTGCGACGTCGGAGCGTTTTGGAAGCCAGATTGATCATGCATCAAGTATACGGGCATCTTGCCGAGGAATGCAACCCTAAGTGCTCGCCCAACCAAAGTTGAGGCCAAGATAACGAACCTGTTTCTTCATGCCTTACCCATAGGCCAAGTCGCCGTCCCCCTTGGTAGGTAGTGACGAATACCCCATGAGCCATGCATCAATGTGATGAGCTGCCTCCCGGCCCTCGCTAATGGCCCACACCACCAGGGACTGCCCACGCCGTGCATCGCCTGCTGCGAAAACGCCGTCTTTGCTTGTTGCGTACCGTGTGTTGGTTTCAATATTTCCGCGCGCATCCAACTTCAGCCCGAGTTGATTTGGAAGCGAAGCCTCTGGCCCGGTGTACCCAATGGCGAGTAAGACCAAATCGGCAGGCCAAACCTGTTCGGAGCCTTCAACTTGCGTGAAGCCTTGCGTGGTTTGTTCGACTTCAACCGTCTGCAACGCCGTCACCCGACCGTTTTCGCCGTTGAACTGCTGCGTCAGGATTTGCCAATGGCGTGAGGCTCCTTCTTCGTGCGATGTGGTTGTGCGGAGGATCATCGGATAGTGCGGCCACGGCTGATCGGCTGGGCGGTTGTCGTCGGGCATTGGCATGATTTCGAATTGGGTGATGCTTGCGGCACCTTGGCGATTGGCCGTCCCAATGCAGTCGCTCCCCGTGTCGCCGCCACCGATGACAATGACATGTTTTCCTTCTGCGGAAATGGCATCAACTTCAACAGCCTTACCAGCTACACGTCGGTTTTGCTGACTTAAGTATGTTCCGGCAAAGTGGATGCCGTCCAATTCGCGCCCCGGCAACCGGAGATCTCGGGCTCGTGTGGCACCACCGCAAAGCACCACGGCATCGAAGGCATCGAGATTTTCGACGGGCCACGTCTCACCAACATGCGCATTGGTCACAAAGCTTACGCCTTCGGCTTCCATGAGTTGTAACCGGCGATCCAGCACCCGCTTTTCGAGCTTGAAATCGGGAATCCCGTAGCGCAGCAACCCACCGATTGCATCATCCCGCTCCAACACGGTGACATGGTGCCCGGCCCGATTGAGTTGATCAGCGGCGGCCAATCCTGCCGGGCCGGACCCCACCACGGCGATGGCCTTGCCGGTGCGTACTACGGGTGGATTGGGCTGCACAAAGCCTGACGCCCATGCCTTTTCGGCGATGGTTTGCTCAATGTATTCAATCGTCACCGGCTCATCCACATACCCCAGCACACACGCGGATTCACACGGAGCAGGACAGATACGACCCGTGAACTCCGGAAAGTTGTTCGTAGCACGCAAACGATGCCACGCACCCTCCCAATCACCCCGGTAGACGAAGTCGTTGAAGTCAGGTATCATATTGCCAAGCGGGCAACCCGATGTACAAAACGGGATGCCGCAATCCATGCAACGCGCGCCTTGCTCTTGGACCTTTTCGTGCGGGAAGCGCTCGTAAATCTCGTAGTAATCCTGCACGCGCTGCTGCACAGGCCGCCGTGTCGGGAGGGTGCGCTGAAATTCTAAAAACCCTGTCGTTTTTCCCATGACTTGCTTCGTTGATTTGCCAGATCGGCTACTTGCTACACGCTTCGTTCAGCTCGTTTATTGCACCTAGCTAATTCACAAAGGCTTTTTCAGCTTCCAACCGTTCCAATGCCCTCCGATATTCGCGCGGGATCACCTTGACGAAGTCGCGAACAACGACTTGCCAATCGCGCAAGATCCATTCGGCGACGCTGCTTCCGGTTGCCTCTGCATGCTGAGAAATGAGCGCATGGAGTTCGGCCGCATCCTCTTCCGACAGAATGGGCTCTAGATCCACCATGTCGCGGTTGCAGCGGCGATCAGCAAAGATGCCGCTTTCATCGAGGACGTAGGCAATGCCTCCGCTCATGCCAGCCGCGAAATTGCGCCCGGTATCGCCAAGCACAACCACCCGGCCACCCGTCATGTACTCGCAGGCATGGTCGCCGACACCTTCCACAACGGCATGCACCCCACTATTTCGCACAGCAAACCGTTCGCCTGCACGCCCCCGGATGAAGGCCGTACCGCTTGTAGCACCATAGAAGGCCACGTTGCCAATAATGATTTGCTCGTGTGGGTTGAACGCAGCAGCATCTGGCGGCTGAATGATGAGCCGTGCACCAGAGAGCCCCTTCCCGAAGTAATCGTTGGCCTCTCCTTTCAGATGTAACGTCAGCCCTTTCGCTCCGAACGCGCCGAAGCTCTGCCCAGCGCTTCCTTTCCCCTGCACCACGATGGAGTCATCTGGTAGCTCATTTTGGGGCCACGCCTTGCTGATCGCGTTGCTGAGCAACGTCCCCACGGTGCGGTTGGTATTCTGAATACGTACAGGTATGCGGACCGGTGTGCCATCCATCAACGCAGGAGCTGCTTGCTGGATGAGGTATTGGTCAAGCGCATCTTGGAGCCCATGATCTTGCCCCGGTACATCGAATACCGAAAGGGAGCGCGGTGCCTTGGGTTTGGCTAGCAAAGGTGCAAGATCCAGATGGCGCGCCTTCCAATGTGTGATGCCTTCCCGCACGCGCAGCCGTTCAACCTTCCCGACCATCTCATCCAGCGTCCGGTAGCCCAGTTGGGCCATAATGCAGCGGAGTTCTTCCGCGATAAAGTTGAAATAGCGAATGACATGTTCGGGCTCACCAGCGAATTTCTCGCGTAGGACGGGATCCTGCGTCGCAATCCCTACCGGACAGGTGTTGAGGTGGCACTTCCGCATCATCAGGCAACCCAACGTCACCAGCGGAGCTGTTGCGAATCCAAACTCATCGGCTCCGAGCAGTGCGGCAATAGCCACATCGCGGCCCGTTTTGAGTTGCCCGTCGCATTCAACCTTAACACGCGACCGAAGGCCATTCAGCACTAGTGTCTGCTGCGTCTCGGCAAGTCCTAATTCCCAAGGCAGTCCAGCGTGCGCCAGTGAGGTACGCGGCGAAGCGCCTGTTCCACCGTCGTGTCCGCTAATAAGGACCACCTCAGCTTTCGCTTTTGCTACTCCAGCAGCAATGGTACCCACGCCAACCTCTGAAACCAACTTCACACTGATGCGCGCATCCGGATTCGCATTTTTAAGGTCATGAATCAGTTGCGCAAGGTCCTCAATTGAATAGATGTCGTGGTGCGGTGGTGGAGAGATCAGACCTACATACGGCGTCGAGTGCCTTGTTTTGGCAATCCACGGGTAGACTTTCTCGCCGGGAAGTTGCCCACCTTCGCCGGGCTTTGCTCCTTGCGCCAGTTTGATTTGGATCTCGTCGGCACTCACTAAGTAGTCAATGGTTACCCCAAAGCGGCCAGAAGCAACTTGCTTGATCCTGCTTCTCTTTTCTGGATGGTGATAGCGTGCAGGGTCTTCCCCACCTTCGCCCGTGTTGCTTTTGCCGCCCATCCGGTTCATTGCGATGGCAAGCGCCTCGTGGACTTCAGAACTGATGGAGCCATATGACATTGCTCCTGTTTTAAACCGCTTTACGATTGCAGTCCACGGCTCAACGTCATCGATCGAGATACTGGTGTTTTCGTCGACAGCGAAGGCGAGCATACCACGCAAGGTGCACAACGCTTCGGTCTGCTCATTCACACGCTTTGCGTAGGCCGCATACGTTTCCGGCTTGTTCTGCCGGACGGCTTGCTGGAGCGTTGCCACCGTCATCGGGTTGAAGAGATGACGTTCGCCGCCGCGTCGCCATTGGAAGCGCCCACCCGCTTCAAGCGGCAGACGAGATGCATCGTGCGTGCTCCCGTACGCACGGCGATGTTTTTGGCGCATTTCTTCAGCCAAGACATCCAACCCTACGCCGCCCAAACGGGAAACGGTCCCAGTAAACCAAGGCTCAATGACGTCGCTCTTTGACAATCCCACGGCTTCAAAGATTTGGGCGCCCGTATAACTCTGGAGTGTCGAGATGCCCATCTTAGACATCACCTTCAGGATACCCTTGCAAATCGCCTTCAGATACAGCTTTTGCGCTTGCTGAGGATCGTGCTCGCTAAGGTCTCCTCGTACAGCGAGTGTAGCTACCGTTTCGAGCGCAACGTAGGGGTTCACGGCTTCCGCCCCATACCCCAACAACGTGCAGAAATGATGCACTTCGCGCGGCTCGCCACTTTCCACGAGAATGCTGCACCCCATCCTTCGCCCGGTACGGATCAAGTGATGATGCAACCCGGCAGTAGCTAGCAGTGAAGGTATCGCCACACGCGTCCGACTGGTGTTGCGGTCGGATAAAATGAGCATGGTGCAACCCTTGGCGAGCGCTTCGTTGGCTTGGGTGCACAGTGCATCCATTGCAGCTCGCAACGCTTGGTTGCCTCCTCGCGCATCGAACGTAGTATGGAGCGTACAAGAGTTGAACCCGTCTCGATCCAGCTTTTTAATACGTGCCAAGTCTGCATTGGTCAGGATGGGCTGTTTCAGGTGCAGCATCCGACCGTGTACGGGGGCTTCAGTCTCAAATAGATTCGAAGATGCACCAAGGTTCGTGCGCAAGGAGGTGACCAACTCTTCACGGATTGCGTCGAGCGGAGGATTCGTCACCTGGGCAAAGAGTTGGCGGAAGTAATCGAAGAGCGGGCGCGGACGATCGGATAAGACCGCAAGCGGCGTGTCGTCGCCCATCGAACCAACGGGGACCTCCCCCTTGCTAGCCATCGGCTCCAGAATCAGTCGTAGGTCTTCGTAGGTGTACCCAAACGCCTGCTGTGCCTGTTCGAGTTGCTTCGGAGCGAGCGCGTCTGGTGCAGGTGCTTCAGGCAAATCATCCAACCCAATCTGATGGGCTTCTAGCCAAGCTTCATAGTCGAATGCCGAAACGATGCGATCTTTAATCTCCTTATCGCTGACCATCCGCCCCTCTTGCAGATCGACGAGTAGCATCTTTCCGGGCTGGAGTCGGCCCTTTTCAAGGACACTCGCGGGGTCAATTGGCAGAGCACCTGCTTCGGATGCAAGCACGACGTAGCCATCGCGTGAGATGGTATAGCGGGAAGGACGTAACCCGTTTCGGTCGAGGATGGCCCCCACATAGCGTCCATCGGTAAAAGGCAACGTGGCGGGACCATCCCAGGCTTCCATGATGCAGCTATGGTACTGGTAAAACGCCCGCTTCGCCGGATCCATTTCCGCATGATGCTCCCATGCCTCAGGCACCAGCATCATCATCGCGTGCGGCAATTCACGCCCCGTAAAGCAGAGAAACTCAGCGGCGTTGTCGAGTCGCTGCGAGTCGCTGCCTTTGGTGGCGAGAATCGGCAGGATCTTCTGGACATCGTCGCCAAAATCTTGGGAGCGGAACAATGCTTCGCGGGCTTTCATCCAGTTGATATTGCCGCGCAGGGTGTTGATCTCGCCATTGTGGCACAGGTAGCGGAAAGGCTGAGCCAACCGCCACTGCGGAAATGTGTTCGTGCTAAACCGCGAATGCACCATCGCGACGGCGCTCTCCATCAAGGGATCGTGCAGGTCAGGGAAATACTGCCCCAATTGCTCAGTGGTAAGCATCCCCTTGTAGATCATGGTCCTCGTCGACAGATCTGTGAAGTAAAACACATCCGCGTCGGGCAGATTGGATTCCCAGACCTTGTGCGTAGTCAGGCGGCGGATGATATACAGCTTCCGCTGGAACTCCTTATCCGTCAATGCTTCCTGACCTTTCCCAATAAATACCTGCCAGATCTCGGGCTCTTTCTCGCGTGCAGCTTCGCCAACGTTGCTGTTATCAGTGGGAACACGCCGCCATCCGAGGACCTGTTGCCCTTCTTGCCGTGCCACTTCGTGAAAAGCCTCGACGCTGTACTCACGCGTCTTGAAATGACGTGGCAAAAACACCACGCCAACACCGTATTCTCCGGCCTCAGGCAGCGCGATGCCAAGCTTGGTACAACGGTCTTTAAAAAACCGATGCGGCACCTGAAGCAAGATCCCAGCCCCGTCGCCCGTGCATGCATCGGCACCCGTAGCCCCACGATGCTCCAAGTTTTCTAACAGTTGGAGCCCATCCGCAACGATACGGTGCGAAGGCGTGCCATCGATACGACAGATAAAGCCAACGCCACAGGCATCATGCTCAAACTCGGAGTCGTAAAGTAGGTGCTCTTGGACTGCTGGATACGCTGACTCAGCTAGGTCTCTGTTCGGTGGGATCACGTTGATCATGCTTCATTTTTCGACGTAGTGCTTCCTGACTTTTTTCAGGAATCCTCTAAATAAGTAAGGCTACGCAGAGACAATCAACAGGATATTCCTATATTTTTTTCTCAAAAAGCCCTTCCAACCTAAAAATAAAAGCGGTTCCAATTCTACCCTTCACACCTAGGCAAGTACTTTATTCGCAGTCCCTTGCGTTGATGCCTTCGCTTGCGACTGTACAAGATGGTATCGAAGCCCATCTGAAAGCGCCTGCCAAGACGCTTCGATAATGTTGACGGACACCCCAACGGTGTTCCAACGGCGGTCGCCTGCGTCATGCTCAATGAGCACGCGAACGGTGGCGGCTGTACCATTTTCAGGCGTCAACACACGCACTTTGTAGTCCGCTAAATGGACGGGTTCGAGTTCTGGATAGAAGTCTAATAACGCCTTGCGCATGGCCTGCGACATCGCATCGACAGGGCCTTCCCCTTCCGCAACGGCGAGTGCTCGTGTACCGCCCACACAAATCGCAACGGTGGCTTCAGAGCATGTGGAAGCTTGGCCTTCGATGTCACTGCG
>CAYYHN010000033.1:0-14223 GCA_964471245.1 uncultured Rhodothermaceae bacterium
TGCGCGTCTTGGCCGACGCCGACGATCCGATGCCCGAAGAGATGGGAACGCTCTGCCCCACGATGGACTTTGCGGCCACCGTCCCGAGCGCGATAATACGAGAGGGCTGCGCTTCCTGAATCACAGAGTTCAGGTAGCCGCGGCACTCTTTGATGGGCTTGTCGGTTACTCGGCCGGCAGGGAAGCACCGCACCGCCGCGTCAAAAACGACGTTGGACACGCCGAGCTTTTTCAACTCATCGCGTACCCACTTGCCACCAGCCGACACCATGAGCCGGCCAGTAGAATCATCCTCGCGGCTTGGGTTATCGATGACCACAAGCAAGCCGCCCGGCCCCTTGAAGTGGCGAGCATCGGCACCAATGCACGGCGTGGAAAGCTTGTCGCGCTTCCCAAGCCGGCACCGAGTGCACGCACGCCCTTGCCGCTCAGGCGAGGGGTCCACGCCTGTTGGCTCAAGCTGGCTGCGGTCAAGCGGCTCAGCCGCCTCAACCTCCGCCCGCTTGTCAGGGCCGTATAGCGGCAGCAGCTTCACTAGTCGATATCGGCCGCAGCGAGTTCCAGCACGCTATCAAGCCGAGACGGCAGCGAAGCTTCCGGGATGTCCTTCAACGCGCGGACGTGCGGACGGTAGGCCATGCACGCGCTGCGCAGTTCCTCACGTGTCTTGATGCCGTTGTCAATGAACACGGTCACCACGTTGTAGATGCGCTTGGCGTCTTTGACCTGCTCAAGGATGGCGTCATCCAACCCTTCGTCCACCTCTTCCGAGTCAACGCGTTGAACGTTGGACTGGGTCTTATCGACGACCTCGATTGCAGGCTCGTTCGCCGGCTCGGGCTCAGCCTCTTCGGTCTCATCCTCCCCCGGGTCTGCGCTCATCTCCGGTTCGGGCTCGGGCTCCGCCTTGCGCTTCTTACGCTTGCGGGTGGTCTTTTTCTTAGGCTCCTCACGCGGCGTAACGCTCACAGGAGCCGCGGCAGAACCGTCCCCCGGCTCATCGTCAAGCGGCTCCTCATCGGCGTCTGAAGCGTCTTGGCGGGGTGTCATCACCGTAGGCTCTGCAGCGGTGCCCGCACCAGCTACCACCTCAGGCTCATCATCGTCGCTCTCGGCTACAACCTCGGGCTCAGGCGGCGGGGTGGGTTTCTTGGACTGCTTGCGCCGCGAGCCCGCTGGCTTGCGCTTGCCCTTGGACTTCGCAGCCTCTGTCTCGACGACGGTTTTGCCTGGAGATGCAGCGCTGTCGATAAGCGCCACGAGCGGCATGACCTCATCAAGCGACACGTCTTTGATGACGAGTTGGTTGTTCGCATCGTCGTACACAACGTCGCGGGTCTTGTTCATGATGTCGGCCTCAACGACCATCGCTTTAATTCGGTATGCCATCTTGTTTTTCTCCAACGCACTCAGCAGCCTGTTGCCTTAGCCACTCGTGGTCAATGCTGTTCGGGTCCGATGCCGGCGGCAGCCGCACAAAGCCCGCTTGTTTTCCTTCGAACCGCAAACGCATCGCGAGAGCTTTTCCCTCGCGCCACGAATCCCCATCGAGGCAGACAGCGATAGGGCGTGCCGCTTGTAGCAGATAAGCGAAGTGTTTTGCCACCGGTTTCCCTAGACACGCTACGGCGTTCGGCCAGTAGGGAAGCGCGTCTAAGCACCCCTCGACAACAAGCACTGGCTCCGTTGACGGAGTCATGATGGCACCGAGGTTGAACATCACTTTGCTGCGGCTCATACCCTTGGGGTAGAGATAACTTCGCTCCGCGTAGCCAGTCCAATCGCGAGCGATGAACCCACGCCAAACACCGTCGGGTGTTTTCAGCGGAACGATTAGCCGTTGGTCAAAGTACCCACCAATGGCAGCTCCGATTTCGACTTGTCGGCAAAGCTCACGAGTAAGCCCCCGGCTCTTCGCGTACTGCCTCGCCGGAGCAAGCACGAGGGAACGCGCAGAGTCTTCTGTCCAAAGCGGGATGAAGCTTTGTGGTGCGGGTATCACCGGTAGCTCATCGTCGTTCTCTTTGGGCTTCTCAATGACGTTCTCAAAGCCGTCAAGTGGCTCTTTGAGATACCCCTTGGTGCCGCACTTGAAACAGTGATAGCCGCCCGACGCAGCGTACAGCCCAAACGAAAGTTTGGTGTCTCGCTTGTTGTCGTTGTCCTCGCAAACAGGACAAGCAGCGCGGTACCAACCGGTGGAGCTAAGCTGCGCACCGGCAATGATGTCTAAGACATCGTCGTCATCGAGATAGGCCACAAGCTATGCCGCTTCGAAAAGCCTTGAGCGCATATCGATGAGGCCCTCGGGGACCTCAACCGTTTTCGTGCGAAGAACGTGGACAGGCGGAGACACGTCAAGCGGGAACCACCACCCGGTGGAAAAGTGATACGCGCTTACCAGCCCGGCAGCTGCCCACTTTGCAAGCTCACGAATACCGCAACGGTAAGCGTCGGCTGCGTCCTGAATATTGCCCCATTTTTGGCCCATGGTTTTCTCCGTAGTTTTGGTGGTGGTTAGAAGCCGTGCTCACGAAGAGTCGGCGGTGCGATTCGCCCTTTGGAAAATTCGTGCTGCATCGGGCCGACAGAAATTTTGCCTTTGCCGGTTCGATGCTTTGCGATGAAGAACTCGATTTCGTCGAGATGCTCACCACACACGTTGAGCGAGATGACCAAGTCTGCGATGCGACCTTTGTGCATCGAGTCGGCCATATGGTTGACGTCAAGCTTGCGCTTGTCTTTGCCTTGGCGCGTGGCCTGCGATGCAGTCCACAAAAAGTTTTCTCGGTCCACCGAGATTTGGCGGAGCCCTTCGTACACGATTCGCATCGTCGTGTAGTCGCCCTTTTCCTTGCCCGACACCTTGGCGCCCATGCGGTCGGCGTAGTCAACGACGATAAGGTCAATCTTGTCGCTGATAGCGTCCTCGCACTCGCGAACCCAACTATCAATGTCGGTGGGCTCGGTGGTGTACGCGGGGAACTCTTTGACGAACCCAGCGCCAAGACCGGGGCGCCCGTTTGCCATCTGGCGGTCGGCGAGGAATGCGAGGCGGTCTTTCGCAATGTCTACAACCTCGCCGCTCTTGATGCCGTCAATGGTGCAGTTGGTGAGGTTCGCTTTGATGCGCGCGAGGACTTCGCCCTCAGGAATCTCCAGCGTCGCGTACGCAACGTTCTGCCCCTCGTACATTCCGTGCGCCGCACTGTGCGAGAGAAACATTGACTTGCCATCGCCTGCGCCACCAACTGCAACCCCAAGGGCCGAGCGTGTTAGCCCGCCGCCCAGCTCCACGTCAAGCTCCATGATGCCCGTTGGCAAACGGAGCAAGTGCTGCATGCGCTCAATCTCGCCAAACGAATCGGCGCCGATGCGAATACCTACCGACGTGTCCACCGCACCAATGCGGCTGTTCTTCATCGCGTCTTTTGCTGCACGCAAAAAGAACTCTTCGTCGGCGACTTTGGTTTGCGCGGTGAGCTGCTTGCGGATGTATTCGTCTTTCGCGCGTTGCTGAAGTACCGGCGCAATCTCCTGCGCAATGTCGTCTTCAGCAGGAAGTCCCGTGGACTCCACCGAACCGATGAAGTCAATCACGTCAAGGCACTCTTCAAGCGTGTACTTGCCGTCGTCAACCCAACGACGCAATCGCTGAGCTACGAGGAGCGAACTACTCGGGCCGCGCCCTAACGACTTCGCGCAAGCGTGCACGGCTTTCATCGCGAGCTTGGCCTCACGCGTGTTGAACGCGTCAACCACGAGGTGGGTGCCGATGCGCCCGTAGAACCTTGGCCGGTTTGCACAAAGAGCCACGACGGCTTTCTCAAACGCGGGGTCAAACGGGTACAGCTCATCGCTCATGACCAAATCCACTCCCCCTGCATCGCCGCCCAAGCCAGCTCTTGCTCTTTCGCCTGTGTCTCTTCCTGCGCTTCACGCGTCAAGTGCACGTGCAAGTCGTTCGGGAAGTACTTGTCAACGACGTCGGCCACAGGTCCAGTTGATGACCTTAACGCAGTTTCCATCCAACCGAATCGCCGCATCAGGTCTTTGAATTTTTCGCCAGGCAGTGCACGACCGCCGAGAGGGTCTTGCGCTTTCCTAAACCACCCGGAACGTTTGCGAATGGTCTTGGGCGAAAACATCACGCCGAAGGGCATGACCGTTTTCTTGACTCCGCGCCGCTTTTGCCAGTCGTCACCGACGCGATACTCGGCGCACCATCGAGCCCATTCAACCGGGCGGATGTTCTTTTCCGCCATCACGTCGGCGGACTCAAGCGCGCAATTCCAAAACTTCCACTTGCGCAATACCTCGGGATTGTCGCGCCAGTTGTTTCGTGCACCACCGGGGCCCCACCACTTTGCCCCGTTAGGTTGGTCTTTTGTGCGCGTAAAATGTTTAGTCACTGCAGCATAAGCTTCCGCGACTAATCGAACCTTTTGCACGTCGGTTAGGTTCTCTCGGACTTCTTTTGGTCGAGGAACCTTGGGAGCGTAAACGACAGCTGCTGTCGGTTTGCGTGGTACTCCCTTAGCAAACACCCTTGATTGGTCGAAGCGAATCTTTCGGTCTTTGTTGGGAGAGCCGAAGACAATGCCTATGCCTTCGACGTGCTTTTCCCTAAAAGAAAAAAGGGCCGTCCCCGACGTAGGAGGGCAAACAGAAGAAACTTGTTTCTTCTGTTTCATTCCCTCAGAGAGAGTATTACTACCTCTCCCTTTAATTAATCTACTATGTCCCCCTCTTGAAAAAATCCCCCTTACGTTCCCCTCTTGATTTTTTTCGTAGGTGATTACGCGGGGTTTTCGGCCGGCGCCTTTCCGTGCTCCGCCGTGGCCGCAGAGGGACTTCACCGGCGCGTAAGAATGGGCGGGAACGGCTACGGTTTGGGGGTTGATGAACGCGCCAAACACGAAACGGCGCATGATTACCGCGTTCGCATTTTTGCTACGTACATACCTTTCATTGCGGACAAGGTGTGCTTTTCGCAAACGAGCAAACCCCTTTTCGATTTGCTTAGATGTTTGCTTTTGCCACTCCACGACTTTGCCGTAGGGACTTCTAGTCCTGAAGTTCTGCAACGTCCGGTAAGTGACATGCGTCATTCCGTCGATTGCGCGACACCATTGCAGTTTCCGCCAGAGCAGAAATGCATTGTCGCCAAGCGTGGCTTTGAACTCGGTCGCCGGAATCTTGTAGGACCCGACGACGTCGGCTAGGGCGGGCAGCCCGTAGCTTACAGGGATAGGCAGCAAGGGTGCCTCCGCAGCTCTAAGGGTGATGCGTTGGTGTCGGAGATGAGAAGCGCCCGGAACCAGGACACAGACGCACTCACACCAAAGACAGCACCCTTACAACTGCGGAGGCTTTTCAGATTGGCTTGCGGCATCCTGGTTCTCAATGGGCTCTGGTTCTCCGGCCAGAGGGACAAGCACCTTGCAGAATCCGCGACCAATTGGTCAAGCGATTTTGGGGATACGGACGCACTTTGTACCTTATCCACAGACTTGTGCACAACAGCCTGTGGATACGGAATTTTCCACCGTAAGTTAGGCACAAGTTATCCACAGCTGTGCACTACTATGTAGCTTGTGCACGTCCGTTAGGTTCTCTTGTCCTCAGCCTGTGCATAAGCGGTACTACTCTTTTGCAAACGTCGAAAACCACACCATTGCTGGCAACCTATGGAGTGCACGCATGCCTGATTTCACTTGCCGCGATTGCGGCACTCCCTTAGCTGGCCCATCGTCGCGCTACTGCGACGGGTGCGCCGACGGACGGCGACGTATGAACTCCACCATCCTAGGCACCACCGTGCTGCCTATCCCTCCCCCTGAAGCACGGGCAGCCGCAGCCCGCCTTGACGACGCGTTCGCTCGCCTCGGGGGCGCCGAGCTGCTTTGCCACGTCTGTAAAAAGACCTGCCCCGCGCACAGCGCTGCGGCCAAAGAGTGGCTCTCTCGCGAGGTGTGCCCCGACTGCGCTGAGGAACTTTGGGCCGCGTCTAACGCCGAATGTCGGCTAAAAGGGAAATCATGACCAAGCCCAAGTCCTACACCACGAAACGCCGCTTGTTTTTCGCTGGCATCGCTCTCGCTTTTCTCATTGGGTTCCTGGTGTTCATCGCCTGGAACGTGTGGGTGGTGGGCTAGGCTAGCGTCTGTGTGGATAGTCGCTGGCAACCTCAACGCCAAGCTGCAAAACGCCTCTGCAAAGGAGACAGCTTGGGTTGAGGACTATTTGACGTTTTCGGATTCCAAGTCGTTTTGGTCTGGTGGCGATGGCCAAACGTGCTTGCTGAACTCGTTTACGCAGTCGTTTCCTAGCGGCCTAGTTCCGCTCGTTCGCAATGCCGCTAAAGAAGCGGGGATGCAAGTGCAGGTCATTGACCAGCGAACGAAGCCCACAGGCCCCGACCCCAACGCGGACATTGCTTGGCTGCGCGACTACCAAGATGAGGCGGTGCGCAAGGTCGGCAAGGTCACGCGGGGCATCCTGTGGCACCCGACCGGCTCGGGCAAGGGCGACACGATTGTCGCGTTGACCAAGTACCTGCCGTGCAATTGGCTCTTTTTGGTTCACCGCATGAACCTTGCGGAGGACATTGCCGAGCGCTACCAGCGGCTCACCGGCGCGGAAGCTGGGCTTATTGGTGACGGGCAATGGGCTCTTGGTGACGGCGAGGGCAAAGCAGGTTCGCTTACGTGCGCCACTATGCAATCGCTGTCGGCCGCCATGAAGCACAAGCCGGCGCGGTTTACTGAGCTTGTGCGGTGGGCGCAGGCCGTTGTTATCGACGAAGCGCACACACTTCCTGCGGCGAGTTTTTGGAAGGTTGTGCAGAGCTTCAAGAATGCCTATTACCGCGTCGCTGCTAGCGGTACGCCATTGGCTCGCGGTGACCGCAGGTCGCTCTACACGATTGCAGCGACGGGCCCAATCATTCACCGCGTAAAAACGGAACTGTTGGTAGAGCGCGGGATTCTCGCGCGCCCAACGATTCGCATGCTGCACTGCTATCAGGAAAGCCCGGCGATGACGTGGCAAGGTGCGTACGGCGATTTGGTTGTGCGTTCTACCAAGCGGAACCGGTTAATCACCGCTGCAGCTGTCAAAGCGCAAAAGCCCGCTCTTGTCTTTGTAAAAGAACTCAAGCACGGACAACACTTGGTTAAGAGGCTCGGTAAGGCCGGGCTGCGTACTGAGTTTGTGTGGGGAAAGACCAAAAGCCGCAAGCAGGCTATCAACCGTCTCGTGCGCGGAGACACCGACGTGATTGTGTGTTCAGTTGTTTTTCAGGAAGGTGCCGACATCCCGGAGCTTGCATCCGCGATTATTGGCTCGGGCGGAAAGTCTACGATTGCCACGCTTCAACGGATTGGCCGCGCAATGCGCAATAACCAAGGCCAGAAACAGGAGTGCGAGATTTACGACATCGCCGACGTAGGAAACAAGTGGATGGAGCGTCATGCACGTGCCCGGCGAAACGCGTACATCAAAGAGGGGCACAAGGTAATTGACGTACAGGTTCCGCAATCTGCACAAGTAGCACCGGCCGTAAGCAGATGATTCATGCGGTGTACGTTATGATGTTGATGTTCTTTTTCTCGGTGTTTTGCTTTGCCGTTGTGAGCTTTGTGGAAACGCTCCATGGGTTTCTACAAGCGGACATGCGGGAAGAGGGGCACACCAACGTATGGTGCTACTTGCGCGGTTGCTCTTCGCGATGCTGGCAGATGCGTCTTGCAGGCAAGCGGTGGAGGTGCTTTGGTAAGGGCGAGTGCTGCCGCTGCCGGCGGCCTTTACTACCGGAGGCCACCATTCATGCCGAAAAGAAAAACATCAAAAGCCGTCAAGACCGCACGGCAAGCCAAGGAAGCGTCTTTGCGCCTTGGCGACGACGAAGACATGCCGAGCGGGTTCCGCAGCTTGGACGAGTTGGCGGACCACGTTCGCGCTATTTCTCAAGCGACCAAGCACCTCCTCAACGATGGACCGTTTACACGGCGAGCCATCGAGATTTTGCTTATGGACGCAATGCCAACGCCGCCGCGAGGGGTCAAGAAAGTGGGAACCAAGCAACTCCGCTACGTACTCGACTCGCTAGCGGAGCTGGAAGAGTTCGTGCTCTTGGAGCACCAAGACGATGATTAGCTTTCTTAGCATCCTTCTCGATGCAGGGGTTATTCTGTGTATGGGCGTCGGCCTATACCAGCTTGCGTGTGAATTGCGGGGGCTGCACCTCAGCATCGAAAAAATGCGCGAGGAAACGCGCATGTTGGTCGAAGCGGCGGACACCCGTGAGCGTCGCTTGTTGGGGGAGGCGCGTGAGTTCGAACCTCCTATCAAGCCGGCACCGCTACCAGAGGCCCGCGTGGTCAAGCGGGGGGCGTGATGATTTGGTGGCTCTTTGTTCCGTGCGTCGTGCTCTTGGTTGGCGTCATTGTTCACCAAGACCTCACGCGGCAAAAGCGGCGCGCCGAAGAGCTAGCCGAGTTTGAAGCGCGCTACGCCTTGGGAGACCCTGAGGTGGTGGCTCTTGTGCATGGCGCTAGGAGTAGGCAAATGCGCCGGTTTGAGCGTCGTATGAGAGCCAGCATCGAGTCCATGCGCGAAGCCATGGAAAAACAGCAGGCAGAGGCATTCTCTCGAACTGCCCAGAGCTTGCGGAATTTCATTGGCGGTCCAACGAACAAAAGATGAGCTAGCCGAGCTGTGCTACCAGCTCGACATCTCCGCCGGACGGGAGATCATTGTGACGATTCCTGAAGTCGGTGAGCAGCTTGACGTGCTTGGCTGGATTTTTTGGGGGAAGCGCTACCCCGACGCTTGCCGGATTACTGTGGCCGACCCTCTGCAGCTTGAGCCAGGGCGCCCCTACGCGGTTCGGGCTGGGATGGTCTTGCCCACTAAAGAAACCTGCTGGCTCGACCTCTCTTTGGCTAGGGACGGCCTAGCTAGCGCGTACGTGTACCAGGGCAACTTTGGCCCGTATTTTCGTACAATCGCTATACCCGGTTACCTCGGGTAGTACTTGACGTGATTGCTGCAATGCCTCAGTGTGCTCCGTCCTATGCGCGGAACAGTGATTGTAGAAGGTGGCTTGCGGCAAGAGATTCCTACCAACGTTTTGACTTCGGGGGTCATTGACGTTGCTGTCGGGGAGTGCCGCCTTTGTTCGAAAGTTGTGCGGCGTTCGCATGGTTTCGTCGTTGACGACGGCGGGTGCATCCACGATGAATGCTGGCGAAAGGTCCTAGAGCAAACATGATTATCATCCCGTTCCGTGGACGCTGCGACCGGTGCAAGAGCATCGAATTTGACGGTGAAATTATTTCGTGCACGGAAGTGCCTAGCGAAATTCGCATCCCGGAGGAATGGGAACTAGAGCGCCAGCCGATGGTGCCCGCGCAGATTTTCGCGATGGACTTTGCGCTGTATTGCCCCGTGTGCGCTGCCCTCAACGAAGAGGACCGCAAGGCAGAAGACGCACGGAAGCGCTTAGCCGCCGAGCAGAAGTCTGAACGCGTTGCGCTTGGCGGGCCGCTTACTGGTATGAGTCCAACGGTTGTGGGCGGAACGACTCCCCTTACTGGTGGCTCGGTTGAGCTAGCTGTGACGGATGCGATTAAGGATTATCGGCTTGCCGACGACGGCGACTTGCTTATTAGCCCTGGCGGCGGTGGCATCTCTCGATTTGACGGCTACTCGGTTGAGTATCAAGTCGTGCATTTCCCCCTAAAAACTCGCAAAATCTAGGTTTGCCTAGGTACAGTCCGTGGCATGGAAAACACGCCTTGGTCACACGTCCGATGCGGCGACGAACCGCCTGGGTCTGTGCATCACCAATACGTTGAGCAAGGCGAGTGGTTGCACTGCATTCGGTGCCACTTGCACGTTCTGAAAAACAGTGAATTGGGGCAAGCTTTACTGCGTGGCCCCGAAAAATTCCCACAGCGACCTGTTTGACCGCGAAATCAAGGTAGGCGACGTCATCGCGTACGCTTGCACCCAAGGGCGGTCGGCGGATTTGAAAATCGCGATTGTTGTGGACACCCCCATAGGGAAAGGCGGGGTGCGTAAGCTCAAAATCCGCCCGCTGTACACTCCTTCCGCTTACCGGGTCCAGCTCCACGACGATAAGGCCAAACTGCGCTCTATCGCGGCCTCAGACCGCGTTCTGCGGCTCGACGTAGATGAGGCAGGCGTTCGTGCGTTGGCCGCTGAGAGGGACGCTAGGTACCGTCTGGGCAGCCGCGCCTAGCCTTTGCGCTACAGGATTTTTGACCATGGCTGCTCCTCCGTTCCCTCGGCATTTTTCTGATTACTCCCATGACCAGCTCTGCGGCGCGCTCATGGCAGAGTGGAGGCGCGCAGACATGGGCGGCAACGACACTCTCGCCGACCTCCTACGCGAGTGTATCGAGCGCTTGAACGCAGGCGCTGCAGCTATGGGCCTCATGACCGTGGAATACCGCCCGCATGATAAGTACCAGGCGCTGTACCAGCAAAAGGGCAAAATCCAAGCAATCAAAGAGTATCGTTTGGAATTTAGCGTAGGCCTGAAGGACGCAAAAGACGTCATTGAGCAATGGGCCGCGCGCTACAATTGGTAGATGCCGCACCCCAACGAAGCGCTCGTACGCCTTGCACAGCACTACTGTCAGGTGCAGGACAGCGCTGGCTGGGCTTCGACTGGCGGCGGCAAGGTACTGGTTACGTGCGGCCTCCCCATCGGCCTCAGCCCAGTTGACCCGCACTTTTGGTTTTGCCCGCGACACGGAACCCTTGCTGAAGAGTTCGTATCCACCGACCCGATAGGCCATGAAGACGATGACGATTAAAAGAAATTGGAATGGGTGGAAGGAGCAAAACGGCGTCCTTTACTACCCCGATGCGCAGAACTACTCCATCCCCCTAGCGTTATGCACGACTAGTGCGGCAGTGCTGGACCGCATTTGCCAGGTGTCCCAAAAGCACTGGGCTGGCGATGGCTGTTTGGCTGGGCTAGTGCGCGCCCTTGACGACACCCTAGACCCTCAGCGCAACTTGTGCCCGAGTGGCGTGGACACGGTGACCCTTGGACGACCACAGTTCTAGCGACGCCCCACCCCCTTTCGCGCAAATCTTAGACGCGTTGTACGACGGTTCGGACATGGTTGCTAAAGACGCGGAGTGGCGGTTGATGTCAGAAGAGCAGCACGCCGAAAGGGTGAAGTACCTAAAAGAGCGAATGGCGAAACTCTCCGCAGCTTGCACCGCTCTTCTCAAAATCGCCAACGAAAGTGAGTGACGACCAAGCAAAGTACCGCGATGCGGTTCGCCGCCTTGCGGATGAAAGCCACAGCACCTGGCTTGAGGCGTACTCCAAGGTTCTCGACAATGGTAGCGACCAAGATGTTTTCGAAACTGCGTACGCGTGGATTCTTGGGCGTTCACGCTTACGCATAATCGATTGCGAGTATTTGCTAGACTATTGCGAACGGCGGGGCTTTGGGGCGGTCATGATGCGTAAGCTTCGTGCGGCAATGGAAGAGAGGGAACAATATGAGCGAGAACTACAGAAGAATAGAGACCAAGAGTAGCGGGCCGCTCCACGTCTATCGCCCGCCCGACCACACGCCAGACCATGGCGTGTTTGTCTTTGTGCACGGCTTCAATCATGGCTCTCGCCGCAAATGGTACGTGGACTACGCTTGGGATGAATTCCGGTTGCAAGAGAAGTTCACCGAGAGTGGTTCGCAAGCCATGCTTGTGGCAGTTGAAGCGCGGCAAAACCGCAGCGACAAAATCCGCTGGTCATCCTTGCCCAAGCTTACCGACGCACTTCAAGCGGAAGGCTACATCGTTGACGGCCCTGTGCACGCAATCGGGCATTCCGCTGCGTACGTTCAAATCTTGAAGTGGCTTGACGGCCTAACGCACGTGACGTTGCTTGATGGTTTGTACGGAAGCGTTGGTGCCTACCGCTCGTACGTGGAAAGTGGTAGTGACGCGAACATTGACCTGTTCGCAAGTCGCGGCGGTGACCCGCACACGAATTCACCCACGCCGGTTAGCTATCCCGACGCTTACCACGTGTGGCAAAAGCTGCCGGACCTAGGCACGCATTTAGATACATCGCAAGTTCTCTACGCGCCTATTTCCGGCGTGCCGCATATGGACTGGGTTATCAACTCGCCGGCCATCACGTTGGCCGCTGCGCGCGCCCAGGCAATCCGCGAGGCTAAGCAGCCGCCGGGGCATTGACCCGCGTTTATTTTTGAGCTGAGTAGGCCGCGTGCGTAGTGTGAAAGCACTATGCCGCGGCTTCGTTCATCTCTACGCATCCCGCTCGACGATGGGACAGAGGTGCGCATCGTGTTGGAGGGCAACGCCGATACGATTAGCTTGGCAATCATTGACGCCAACATGGACGCGTTGCGCCCTAAGGTGCTTGCCGCCAAGCTCACCCCCGCGCAAGCTAAGCAGCTCACTCGCTTCATTGAGGGCTTTGAGGACTTCGACGCCGCCCCGACCGAAGAGATTGAAGACGGGCTGTTTGACTGGGCGCACGACGATACGCCCCTGCCCAAATAATTTGTAAAAAGTACTTGCGCTAGTTTCGCAAATGGCTCATAGTAGATTCATGAGCAACACGGACCTACTCGCCACCCTTGAGACCAGCTGCCAGGACTTCGCCCGCAAGCACGGCTGCACCATCGCCGAAGCCCGCATGGGCATGCGCCTACATATCGCCAAGCTGGCTGCCGCTATGAGCGGTCCCGAGACGGCCAACAAGTACTGCGAGCAGTTTGACCTGCCCATCCGCTTCGAAGCTCTCGGTGACAAAGTCGCCATGGTGGACGCCCCGAGCTGCTAGCCCAACCCGTGGCCGCCAAAGCCGCATAAGGAGCACAATCATGGGAGCTAAGCCCCGCCGTGCCCTGCCTACGATTCCTCGCTGCAGGGACCGTAATACGGGCAAGTCGTACAACTACCACGTGTTCGGCCTCGGGGCAGACCGCTGCTCTTGCTGTGGGTGGAACCGCTACCCCGACCCGTCACGCGTTGAGAACCCCAACCACCCCGACGTGGCGGCTGCAAAGCTGGCCGCTAAGAAGCTAGGACTACTGGGCTAGCCAAGAAAAATCAGAAAAACTGCATTTTGTACTTGCGCTAGTTTCGCAAATCCCATAGAGTAGATTCATGAGCAACACGAAAGACATCACCCCCGGAACCAAAATCAAACTCAACGGTCGCCGCACGGTCTACACCGTGGTCAAGTCTGGCGCCAATGGCTGCATGGACATTCGCGGCCCGCGCGGTGGCGCTAAGTCCATCGTCCGCAACATCCACAGCGGGAACCTGTACCTGATTGACAACAGCTTCCGCCCCAAGACCGAAGCCATCCGCGAGCTTGAGGTGGTGGCGTAATGTTCGGGTCTAGCGTTTACCAAATTGGCGCCGCTTACAACCGTCTGCAGAAGGAAAAGGAAATGGCTCGCAAACTACGCAACGCGCCTAAGGTCGGTGAGCTGGCCAGCTACGGCCACGGCGGAGACTCCTACCCGTACACCGTGATTGCGGTGAGCGCCACCGGGTACAAAGTCACTCTGCAGCGCCGCAAAGCAGTCTCTTGCAAAGGGCACACCCCGTACGACGGCCAGCACCGTGTGCTTACGGTCGAAGACCCCGACGGAGATATCCTGGTAGTTCGCCGCCGCAAAGACGGCAAGTACTACGGCCGAGGCTCCTACGCCCGCCAACCTTCGGTGAGCTTTGGCCGCGCCGATTACTACCTAGACCCGCACTTCTAGCCTGAAAGGAGCCAAGACGATGGCTACTGATTACGCCGCATCTGCTATCCGCATGCTTGAGAAGCAAGCGAAATCCGCCCTTAATGACCTGATTCAGTTCACCGAGGCCCTGCGCGATTTGACCAACCGGTATCAGGCGCTAACGGCGCCCGACCGGGGGCAGACCAACAGCTTTGTTGTGTACGTCGCTAGCGAAATGAGCTGGGCTACGATGCACGCCAAATCGGCCGCTAAGGTCACCATCTTCAACGACGCAATCACTGAAGTGCAGAACAGCGGACTAGCTGAGGCGCTGTTTACCTTTACGGGGCAGCTTGCGCAGGCCACTCGCTCGATTGGCGCCAACAGCTTACCCAGCAAAAACGATGAGGCATGCGCGGCAGTCGCTGCGTTGGGCGAGGTGGTCAAGCTTCTGAGC
>CAYYHN010000034.1:0-14126 GCA_964471245.1 uncultured Rhodothermaceae bacterium
TTTGCGCACCCACAGTACGGTACTCGTGATACTACCGTGACCATTTCCGAAGGAGAATCGGTTACCTTGATGTGCTACTTCGAGGCCTATGTCTCGGCGAACATGGCGAATGAGAACAACGACCTCACCACGGGGACATGGGTGATTGATGGCGACACGTTGAGCGGCAGCCGTTACCGGACGCTGCGTCGCTATCCGCTTTCTGTGGGAGAGCACCGGATTCAGGCAGGCAAGTTCGGCCAATTTACCGAACCACGGCTCGTTGTAGTGGAACCTAGCTTCCAAGAGCAAAACCTGCGTTTACCGAGCTTCCGCGTCTCCACGCAATGAATGGACGCACGCTATCCGTCTGATATACTATGATGTACGTGCGTCATTGGGCTGTTTCCTTCATTCTTCCACAGGAGAATTCCTGTTGCGCTGCTGTCGATGGCCCTTTGTCGACGTATGTGACGCATTAACTAGTGCGACCGTGCATACTCCATATGCCATGCTGACCAGATCATTGCTTGTCGGGGTGTGACCGTGGAGCCGATCCGGTACAAGATTCTGTAGATGCTATCCATTTCCAGAGGTGAACTATGAATAGCCTAAAGTCCTTCCGTGTATATGCTGCTTTGCTGGCAGTTGCACTCATTTTCACTGCAGCAATGCCTCTCGCAGGGGCTGCCCAGTCGCCTGAAGAGCGGATTGAGCAAGCTCGCATGGCGTTGCTTGACGGCACCTTCGAGCATGCGATTACGCATGCTTTACCTGTCGTCGAGGATCAAAACCATTCTATTCCGCATCGGCGGGAAGCGTTGCAACTCATCTACCGGGCCTATTTCTATCAGGAGAAAGAAGACCATGTGCGCGATGTCTTGAACCAACTCTTGGAATTGGAGCCGCCGCTCTTCGAACCAAACCCCAACGTCGAACCACTCCCGCTGATGCGCCTCTATTATGACGTACGGAAGCAGTATAGCGGTGGCTACGCCGTCGAGCGGGCCGACCCCGGCATCAAGACCATCGCCATCCTCGATTTCGAGAACAACTCGGTCGATCAGCATGAGGAATTGGATCCGTTGCGGCGTGCCTTGCCACACCTGCTCATCAGCCAGATGCACAGCAGCGTGGGCCTGAAGCTGGTCGAGCGGGAGCGCATCCAATGGCTACTCGACGAGATCGAGCTCAGCAACTCCGGCTACGTCGACCAAGAGACGGCGGTGCGGTTGGGCAAGCTGCTCGGTGCGCACACCATTGTGCTAGGGAGCTTCATGAAGCTCGGCAAGCAGATGCAACTCTTGGCGCGTGTGGTCAAGGTGGAGACGGGCGAAATCATCACGGTCGCCGATGTGCGGGGGCGCAAAGATGTGTTTGACCTCGCGTCCGAACTGAGCCTGGAGATCGCGGAGAACCTGAGCGCCCAACTCGAAGCCGAAGACGTGTCGGAGAACACGCCGACGCGCACCCTCGATGCTATGATGTCCTACGCTGAAGGGCTGGAGTTCTTGGAGCTAGGCGAGTTCCAATCTGCGTACGACAAGTTTATGGAAGCGCTTGAATATGATCCGGCATACCAAGATGCGCAGGATCGCGCACAAAGCATTAAATACAAGCTTGGCTAAGATAAAGGGCGGACGCAACGTGGCAGCATCCGCCCTTTATCGTTCCGTGAATCGGCGTTTCTTAATGGGCATAATTAACCGCTTCTTTTCTTTGATTGCCATGCGCTCGTTGCTTCTCTCGCTAGCGCTCAGCGTGCTGCTGGTCTTCAGCAGTCGGTTTGCCTATGCCCAATCCGATGGTGGCTCCACCCCCGACTCGCTGGCGTTGGTTGCGCTCTTTAACGCAACCAACGGCACCAACTGGGCGACTAGCACCAACTGGCTCCAAGGCCCGCTCAGCACATGGCATGGCGTTACGGTAGACCGGAACGGCCGGGTGACGGAACTGAACCTCGGTAGCAACCAACTCGCCGGTTCGATACCCAGCGACCTCGGGCAACTCACCGAGTTGCAGGTGCTCCTGCTACATCAGAACCAGCTCACGGGTGCCATTCCCGATGCCTTGGGCAATCTGTTTAACCTTCGCTCGCTCGATTTTGGGAACAACCAATTGACTGGTGCGATGCCCGCCACGTTTGGGCAACTGGGTAGCCTTCAGCAGTTGGTGATTTCCTTTAACCAGCTCAACGGTCCGCTGCCAACGTTCTGGAGTGAGATGGGCAGCTTGACGCAAATTATTCTCACCGGAAACCAGTTTACAGGAGGCATCCCGTCTGAGCTAGGTGACTTGGTAAACCTAGAGGTCTTGCATCTAGACAATAACCAACTCGACGGGACGTTTCCGTCAGCCTTGGCGAATCTTTCGCTGTTGAGGGATTTGTTTCTGGGTGGCAACCAGTTCAGCGGGCCGATTCCAACCGTCGTGACCCAATTGTCCGGTTTGATGCGACTGGTGCTCCGCAACAACAACTTCGATGGACCGATTCCGCCGGAGCTGAGTCAGCTGGGTGGCTTGCAAAACTTGTTTCTCGACGGCAATGACTTGACAGGGGCGATTCCGAGCGGACTCGGCGCGTTGACGAGTCTTCAAGAGCTTTCGCTCGGTGGAAATCAGCTTTCGGGTGCATTGCCTGCCTCCTTTGGTGGCTTGGCGAGCTTGGTGTCGCTGGATGTGCAAAACAACCCTTCGTTGGAGGGGCCACTGCCGGTCGACCTCACGTCTCTGAGCAACATCACGCAGTTCCTATTTAATGGCACCAACTTGTGCGAGCCGCAAGATTCGCCATTCCAAGGTTGGCTTAGTACCATCGAAACCGTCCAGTCGTCGAACATCGCGTGCCAAGCTGTCCTGACGGTCTCGCCACAGTCGTTCGATTTTCAAGGGGTGCCGATTGGCAACAATGCGCCCCTGCCGGTGGAATTTCGAAACACAGGCGTGCTGCCACTGGACGTGACGAGCGCGCTCTTTTCCGGGGAAGACGCCGACGCCTTTTCGATTTCCAGCCCACACACAGGCACGTTGAATCCGAATGAGACGCTGAACGTGACCGTCACGTTTGCACCTACGCGGCTGGGCACGCACACGGTGAGCCTCGATGTGACGAGCGATGCCAACAACGCGTCCATCTCATTTACGGGCGAGGGCACACAAGGGAGCCAAGGTGTACTCAGCGTGTCGCCGCAGTCACTTGATTTCGGTAATGTCGGGCAAGGGCAGACGAGCACGTTGCCGGTGATGCTCACGAACACAGGCACGGCTCCGCTCAACGTCGTGAGCACGACGTTTTCTGGCGATGATGCGTCGGCGTTTACCGCGGCTACGGATGCGACCGGCATCTTGCAGCCGCAGGAGAGCCGAAACGTCAGCATTACGTTTGGACCTTCACGCACGGGGAATCACAGTGCCAGCTTAGAGGTAGATAGTGATGTTGGTGCTTTATCCGTTGCCCTAAAGGGAGTAGGGGCGGTGGGGCAACTCAGCGTAAACCCGCAGGCGTTGGATTATGGCAACGTCGCTCAAGGACAGACGAAAACGCTTCAGGTGACGCTCACCAACACTGGTGCCAGTCCCTTTAACCTGACCGGAGCCAGCTTTTCGGGGGCGGATGCGGGCTATTTCGTGATGGACGCCGATGTTGTTGGGCCGTTGCAGCCCCAAGAGAGCCGCGTGGTGAACCTCGCGTTCACCCCCGAGCGCACCGGCAGCCACACGGCCAGCTTCGATGTGACCAGCGACGTCGGGAATGCTTCGGTTCCATTAATGGGAAGCGGGACGTTGGCTGAACTCAGTGTAAATCCGCAGGTGCTCGATTTTGGCATGGTTGCACAGGGGCAGCCCACTACGCTAGAAGTCACGGTCACCAACACGGGCACAGGTATGCTGAACGTGACCGGAGCTACCTTCTCCGGCACGGATGCTGCAGCATTCACATTGAGTAACACGGCGATCGGACCCTTGCAGCCCCAGCAAAGCCGTATGGTGGACGTGACGTTCACGCCTGCGCGTGGGGGGAGCCACGAAGCGAATCTTGACATTGCCACCGACGTCGCAGGTAGTGTTGCGGTATCACTCACGGGAAAAGGGCTAGCAGGCGTGCTCAGCGTCGCCCCAGAGTCGCTGAATTATGGCAACGTTGCGCAAGGACAGGATGCCACGTTGCAGGTGACGCTCACAAACACGGGAGACGCCCCGCTCAGTATCATCGGAACGGCATTCTCTGGGGCCGATGGTACTTCATTTGGCGTCGGGACAGATCCTTTAGGGCCATTGCAGCCGCAGGAGAGTCGCCTTGTGGATGTCAAGTTTGCACCTACGCGCGCTGGTAGTCATAGCGCCAGCTTTGATGTGATAAGCGATGGTGGAGATGGCTCTGTTGCGTTGATCGGCACAGGCATTCGGGGCGAACTCACGCTGGTCCCGCAAGCGCTAAACTTCGGTACGGTTGAGCAAGGGCTGGCGGGCACGCAGCAACTAATGCTAAGCAATACGGGGACCGCACCGCTCAACGTAACAAGCGCTGCCTTCACCGATGCCGATGCCGCAGCGTTCAGCTTCGTGGGTGATCCTACAGGTATCCTGCAGCCCCAAGCAAGCCGCAGTGTAGACGTCCTGTTTAGGCCGGCACGGCTCGGCGCACATACGGCTTCCATACAGGTGTTGAGTGATGTCCGCGATGCGTTGGTCACCTTAACAGGCACCGGATCGGAGGCATCCTTGACGCCGTTGCAGGTTGACTCCCTCGCACTGGTCGCACTCTACAATGCCACAAATGGTCCCAATTGGGCCACTAACACCAACTGGCTGACTGGGCCGCTCAGCACATGGCATGGTGTGGTTGTTTCCGACGGTCGGGTCACGTCGGTTAGCCTTGGTGGCAATCAATTGACGGGCACCTTGCCTGATGCCTTGGGTGATTTGTCGGCGCTCATCTCGCTCGGCTTGGAGTTCAACCAAATCTCTGGTAGCATTCCCACCACCTTTGGGCAGATGAGCAGTCTTCAGGTCTTGCTCCTCACCGATAACACGCTCTCTGGCCCCATCCCAACCGAACTCGGTCAACTGACCGATCTCGTGACCTTGGAGCTGGGCGCGAACGACTTGACGGGAACCATCCCTGCTGCATTCCAAGCACTTACTGCACTCCGCCAGTTGACGCTGAATGCCAATGAACTGGACGGCCCCATTCCGGTGGGCCTGCGCCAGTTGACGGAGTTGCGGACGCTATGGTTGGATGACAACGCGTTGACGGGCGGCATTCCGCCGTGGCTGGGAGAGCTTGTTCAACTGCGGGCGCTGCATCTTGGCACGAATCCCTTGGAAGGCAGCATACCACCCGAACTTGGTTCGTTGGCGAACCTCGAAGTCCTCTTGCTGAACAACAGCCAACTGGATGGCACTATTCCACCTGTGTTGGGGCAATTGAGCAAGCTGCGGCAATTGGCTTTGGAGGCGAATCAACTGGAGGGCATCATCCCGCCAAGCCTCGGCGAGCTAGCCAATCTTGAAGTGCTTCGCCTCGACACGAACCAACTCACGGGCATGTTGCCCAGTGCGTTTGGTGGATTGACCAACCTCGTCGAGCTTGAGGTGCAGGAGAATCCGTTAGTGGGACCACTGCCGCCAGAACTGACGGCGCTCGCCAAGCTCGAAACCTTCCGGTTCAACAACACCAATTTGTGCGAGCCGCAGGGTGCAACGTTTCAAGCGTGGCTCGGTGGCATCACCGCGTTGTTCTCGTCAGGTATTGCGTGCCAAGGCATCCTCACCGTTGCGCCTACAGCGTTCGACTTCGCTGATGTTCAGGTTGGTATGAGCGCTTCGGCTTCAGTTACGTTCAGCAACACAGGCAACTTTCCGCTAGAGGTGACCAGTGCGCTGTTTTCCGGCCCTGATGCCGCTGCGTTTTCGCTCGCTGGAACGCACACCGGCATCCTCAACCCCACCGCGACGCTTGAGGTCACCATCACCTTCGCGCCTACGCGTCCGGGCAGCCACAGCGCCAGCCTCGATGTGACCAGCGATGCCAACAACGCCGCGACGGCCTTGATGGGCGAAGGCACCCAAGGCGTACTCACGGTAGATCCTCATACGCTGGCGTTTGGCAACGTCATGCAAGGGCAGACGGGCACGTTGCAACTGACGTTCACGAACACTGGCACGGCACCGCTCAGCCTCACCGGAGCAGCCTTCGCGGGAGCCGATGCCACAGCGTTTGGCATTAGCGCAGATCCCTCGGGGCCATTGCAGCCGCAAGAAAGCCAGGTCGTGGACGTCACGTTTGCGCCCACGCGTACAGGTAGCCACACGGCCCGCCTCGACGTAACGAGCGACGTTGGCGATGCCTCGGTTGCCGTGTCGGGCGAAGGCACCCAAGGCATGCTCACGGTAGATCCTCAGGCGCTCGACTTTGGTGGCTTGGGTCTTGGACAGACGGGCACGCTGCAAGTGATGCTCACGAACATGGGCACGGCTCCCCTGAATGTGACAGACGCTGTGCTGAGTGGTGACGATGCCGCCGCGTTCGCACTAGCCAGCACCGCCACAGGGCCACTGCCGCCACAGGCGCAGCGGACCGTTGACGTCACGTTCACGCCTTCGCGCACAGGTAGCCACAGCGCCAGTCTCGATGTGACCAGCAACGCTGGAGAGGTCTCGGTAGTCTTATCAGGCGAGGGCACCGAAGGCATGCTGGCAGCGACGCCCGAACTCCTTGCTTTTGGCATGGTCGTACAGGGGCAGACGGCTACGCTGCCAGTAACGTTGACCAACACAGGCACAGCGCCCTTAGAGGTGACCGCCGCCGTGCTCAGTGGCGATGACGCGGCTTCGTTTTCGTTAGGCAATACCGTAAGCGGGACGTTGCAGCCGCAAGAGGTACGCGAAGTTCTGGTAACCTTTGCACCCACGCGCTCGGGCGGGCACAGCGCTTCGATTGCACTCCAGAGTACAGCTGGCAGTGCAACAGTCGACCTAGTCGGTGAGGCCATTGTCGGTATCCTAGAGGTTGCGCCATTGGCGTTGGACTTCGGCGAGTTATTGTTGGGTGAAACGACTGAATTGGAGGTGACGCTCTCAAATACAGGCACCGCTCCGCTCGAAGTCACCGACGCCGTGCTATCGGGGTCGGATGTAGCCGTGTTTACCTTAGTGGGAAGCCTGACGGGTGTGTTGGCCCCGGATGCTTCCCGCAGCGCTAGGGTGGCGTTCTCACCTAGCCAAGTAGGCGACTTCGTAGCGAGCCTTGAGGTGACGAGCGACGTAGGAGAGGTCTCGATACCTTTGACAGGCGAAGGCGCAGGCATGGGTGTCTTGGCCGTGGATTCTGAGGTGCTTGCCTTTGGTCCCGTAGAGCTTGGGCAACAGACCAACCTACAGGTGACGTTGACCAACACAGGTACGGCTCCGCTGGTGATCATCGAGGCAACCCTTGCTGGAGACGATGCCGATGCCTTCACGCAGACGAACACGGTGACTGGTGTGCTGGCCCCGGATGCTTCCCGCAGCGTCGATGTTGCATTTGCTCCTGAACGCCTTGGTGCCCATACGGCCCAGCTTAATGTACAGTCTGATGCGGGAACCACGCGTATCGATCTGCGTGGCGATGGGATTGTGCCACCCGTCGTCGTCACCTCGACCACGCCCACGCCGACCGTCGATGACGCCTTTGAGGTATTGGTCGAGGCTCCTACGTCGCTAATGGCCACCATACGTTTTCGTCAAGGCGGAGCCACGGGTTACCAAACGCAGCCGCTTGAGATCATAGGCGACGCGCTTCAGGGTACGGTCGCTGCGGATTTTCTCACGGCCCGGGGCCTCGAATACTACTTCGAGTTTTCCGATGGGCAAATGACGTTTACACTTCCAGCTGAAGACCCGGAGGACAACCCCTTCCGCGTTCAAGTGCAGGTGCCCGAGTTGATGACGCCGCGCTCGTTTCAGCCGCGGCGGTATCAGATGGTGTCGGTGCCCTTACTGCTCGACACGCCGAGCCCCTTACTCAATCTGGAAGATGACCACGGGCCGTATGCGCCGCAGGTCTGGCGTTTGCTGAAGTTCGTCGATGGTGGCTACATCGAAGGCGATGACCTGCCGCCTGCTTTGATGCCCGGCGAAGGGTTCTGGTATATCCACGCCGAGGGACGCGGATTCGATGTGGGGGCCGGGCGCTCGGTGCCGACCACGGAGCCATTCCGCGTGACGCTCGAACCCGGATGGAACCACTTCGGCAACCCGTTCGCGTTTCCCATCGCGTGGGCCGACGTCATGCGCCCGCCGGATGTGGAGCCGCCTGTGGGGTACGATGGCATCGAGTACCTGATGGGGCAAGCGGTCTTGCAGCCTTGGGAATGCTTCTTCATCTTCAATCGCGCCGACAATCCCGTCGACGTGTTACTGCCGCCACGTGCTGCGCCCCTCGGCAAGTCCGATCCCCATCCGCAGTTCGCGTACTTGGGCCCTGACGATTGGGTGATGCGGATTGCCGCGCGGGTGCCTGAGCGCGAGTTACGCGACACCCAAACGTTTGTAGGCGAGCTTGCCCAAGCATCTACTGACCGCGACGCTTTCGACTTCTTGGACGCACCACCGCCTCCTGATGGCGGCATCCAAGTAGCGATCGAAGAAACATGGGGCGAAGCCGCCGGGAGCTTCCGGCCGCCCAACCCTGACGGCCACGCGTGGACACTCCTCCTACGAGGCCCTGTGCCGCTCGTCCACCTAAGCGTCGCATCGGTCGGACCGCGTACGCCGACGGCTGATTGGGTGCTGCTCGATGAGACGGGCGTGCGGATCCAACCAACGGCCGAAGGCACGTATCCGGTTAGCCTTCGCCAACAACCGCGTCGTTTGCGTTTGCTGGCCGGGTCGGAGGCGTTCATCGAGGAGACGGCAGCACAGGTCGTGACAGGGTTTGCTCTCTTGCCAACCTACCCGAACCCGTTCGCGCAGACCACAGAGATACGCTACACTCTTGACGAGGCTACTGCCGTTGAACTCGTCATGTACAACGTGTTGGGGCAGGAAGTCCAGCGTTGGGCTGTAGGCGAGCAAGCGCAGGGTGTTCACCGCCTGACGTGGGACGGACGCGACCGCCAAGGTCGTCCGGTAAGTCCTGGGCTTTACGTCTGCACCTTGCGGGCAGGTTCGCACCAATCAACCCAAACGATGGTCCGCATCCGCTGATTGAACCATGCAAAGTATCATGAGACGTTTGTTAGGAATAGGCGTGCTTACCCTCGCCTTAGGTGCGGTTGCTTGCAGCGGCCCCATCCTGTTGCAAGGCGACCGGGCAGGACTGAGCGATGCCATCGCCGATTTGCAACGGCGCGTAGTAGATGCGCCCCAAGACGTGACCAGCTTGCGCGACCTTGGAGCGCTTTATGTAATGGTTCACCGCCCCGGCGATTCGGTGGCTGAGCTAGCCGAAGGCGAAGCGTTGCTCAGCCGGGCCAATGAACTGCTTCCGGGCGATGCCAAGACGCTGCTTTACCTCGGGCTGGCCCGCGAGGCGCTCGGTCAGCCCGACAGCGCGCTGGTGGCGTACCAACAATACGAGACCGTATACACCGCGCCCCCCGGCACCATGCGCAGCTACCGACGCCTCCTCCAAAGACGGTACCTCGATCTGCAGCGCACCCAAGCGCAAGCCCAAGTTCGCGCCCTCGTCGCCAACGAAGCCACGCTTGCCGTCGATAGCCTCGCCTCAACAACCGTCGGCGTCTTTGCACTGGATTACCAAGGCTCGTCGTCGCGCTACGCGGCCCTCGGTCGCGGGCTTGCTGAACTGATTACGATTGACCTCGCCAAGGTAGCTGGCATTACCGTTGTCGAGCGGGTGCGCCTCCAAGCGCTCGTGGACGAAATTCAACTGGGGCAAACGGGTGCTATCGATGTTGCAACGGCTCCACGCGCTGGGCGGCTGCTGCAAGCAGGGACGGTGGTCGGGGGCACGTACGATGTCGTAGATAACTATGCCCTGCAAGTCAATGTGGCTACCTTCGATGTGCGTGCGAATCAGGCAGGCTCATCGAGTAATGAGGATGGCGTGCTCAATGACCTTTTCCGTCTTCAAAAACAGATCGTCTTTCAAGTGCTTGAGCAAGACTTGGGCCTGACGTTGACGGCCGAGGAGCGCGCTGCCATTGAGTTCATCCCGACGCAGAATTTTGAAGCGTTCCTTGCGTTCAGTCAAGGATTGGTGCAAGAAGATATTGGACAATGGCGCGCAGCCGCGGCCTCTTTCCAGCAAGCTGCTCAATTGGACCCTAATTTTTCTATGGCCACAGAGCACGTCACTACAGCGTCTGAAATAAGTAGTGCGGGAAGCACGTCCGGCGAGATTCTTACGGAAGCCGTAAGCTTTGAAAATTACGCGCAGCTATCAATGCCATCCGATGCGATGCTTGATCTGCGGCTCGGAAACATGGGCACTAACTTGGGAGCTAGTTTCATCCCTAGTGAAGACAACCGCGATGCACTCGAGGAAGCCGTTGGCGCAGGCAGCGAACCTGTGCCGCCTTCGCCGGTGGCCTTGCCCGATCCGCCGCCCCCGCCGCCGCCCAGCGGTGGCAACTAGTCTTGATGTCTGAGCGCTCTCTTTACCTGATTCCCATGCGTCGTCTTGTTTTTGGCCTCTTCCTTTTTGTGCTAGCTGCACCCGCATGGGCGCAGCCGGGGCCGCCCCAGCTTGGCTCGTCGATCCGGACGGTGTTCTCTGTGATGCCGACGTACCAGACATGGGACGACCAACGCACGTTCTCCGAAATCAGCGTGCCGGTACGTTTGCAGGTGGCGTTTAGCCGCAGCCTGAGCATGAGTTTGGCGACCAGCACGGCCAGCGCTGAGGGTGACGACATGGCAACAGTCTCAGGCCTGACGGACACGCGCTTCTCCGTGAATTACCGCTACGAACTCGGGCGTGCACGCGTGATGACCTCGCTCGGCCTGAACCTGCCCAGCGGCCAGCGCGAACTGTCGCCCGATGAGTTTGTGACGGCGTTCTTTATCAGCCAAGACACGTATCGTTTCCAAGTGCCCTCTTTTGGGCAAGGGCTAAACTGGTCGCCCGGCGTCGTTCTAGCGATGCCTGTGTCAGAAGCGGTGGTCGTGGGCTTGGGCTTCATGTATCAGGGCCGCGGTGCCTACCGCCCCTTGGAAACCTTCGGCGATTACAATCCCAGCGATGAAATTGTGCTGACAGGCGGCTTTGACCTACGCCTCGCCACCACAACCTTCTTCTCCACAGACCTCACCTACACCGTCTACCAGACCGACCAGTTGGACGACCGCGATGTCTTCGCCGCAGGCGACAAGCTTGTGGCTAGTGGGCAGTTTCGGCATCTGTTTGGGCTAAATGAGTTCTGGCTCTTTGGGCGCTACCGCACCCGCGCGGAGAACGAGGTGATTGTCGCTGGGCAACTCCGTCCCGAGCCTGACAAGTCGCTCCCGGACAACGCCGAGTTCATGAGTCACCTCAGCCTGCGCGTGCATCGCGCCGTCCAAGTACGGTTGTTGGCAGAAGGCCGCTTCTTCGAGGCCAGCGCCCAGCGTGAGGCGCTCGCCATCTGGGGCCTCGGTGTTGCGCCCGAGCTGCTGCTCTCTCGTCGGCTGCGTGTTCCACTCCGCGTCCGTACCTTTTTCGGCGACATCTCCGGCCTCGACGTAAGCGCTGGGCTTGTCGTGGCAATTTAGCCTCGGCACGTGTATCCTACGTATCTGTTTTGGGTTGCCCAGCGCTTTGGTTCGTGGTAGAATATCCCCAACGCAATGAGTGGAACTCCTCTAGATATAATGGAGGCTATGGGGACGTTTCTGCCTTGTCGAGGTGGCTATTGGCGCAAACTGGAGCATGCAACCAAGTTGATGGAACTATCTGAAAGAGTGCCGTACGCTCAGGTGCAGTTTCGTGCGACGTTGGCTTGCCTTCGAGATCGTAGTCGTACAGATTCGCTGTGAAAGACAGTAGTTATGATTGAAGTCATGTCATTGTTTGACGCCATCAGGAAGCGTCCAGAAATGTATGTCGGGCGTAAAAGTCTGCGTGCGCTTCGTGATTTTATCTATGGATATCAAATGGCATGTAATATCCACTCCATCGAAAAGGATGAGCTAGGTCTTAACTTTCCTCACGGCTTCCACGATTGGGTGGCCTATCGTACCCATTACAGAGAATCAACTTCGGGGTGGTGCAACATGATTCTGGAAACAACAGATTCTGAGGAACAAGCGATAGATCGCTTTTTTGAGTTACTCGAAGAGTACGCTCGGCGCACGCCGAAAGTGGTAGCTGAGATTCTGGGTCCAACTTCAAATATTGAAACAGGGTTGGGCGTGCCTATTCCTCCTCCAAGTAAAGTCGAGTTGGTACAGTACACCACAGATCCAGGATTCTTCGCGCTTTACAATAATGAGCAGTGGCATGATCAATTTTATCCATTCCTAGGTTGGATGTATAGGATGTATGGGTTTTCCGGTGGTGACTTAGTCATCCATAATCAAGAGGCATATGACCAGTTGGTCATCGCAAATGAAGCTTATAACCGTAAGCGCCGCGAAGACTGGATGTCAAATCAATCCGAATAGTCATCAGCTTAACCTTATTCACAGTTGTTAATAGTGGGCGATTTGAAACGACAGCGACTATGCTGTTTATCGCTTAGAGGGCGTTGAGGTTTTGGATTCGCAGGCGAGCGGCGTGAGATGGCAAGGACAGCCGGGCGCGTTTTGTGGGTTCGTAGCAGCGCTACGGGCACGCAAAAGAAGCCGGGATAGACCGCCAGATCACCTCGCGTAGCCCGAAGTCAGAATCCTCAACGCCCTCTAAGAAAATTATTGATTGTGCCGCAAGTTTGAAGCACTCGGGACGCGATGAAGATCCTTGCCATTGGAACATGCTGTGTGGATGTGTATCCGCAGAAACAGGTCATCACACCGGGCGGGGAAGCGTTGAATAGTGCCGTACACTTGTCGTCACGCGATGACGTTGCCGTGTACCTGATGGCCATGATTGGAGACGATGCCTACGGAGACAACATCCTAGCATGCGTCAGGCACTTTGACATCCATGCCAAGCACATGTATCAGGTGGCGGGCGAAACCGCGCATCATGTGATCCACATCAAGGAAGATGGGGATCGATTTTTTGAGACTGGGGCGTGGCATGGTGGCGTGAGCGCAAATCTGAGCCTGCACGAATCGCATCACCCGCTCTTGTCGGACATGGATGGCGTGATGGCTACCCTGTGGGAGCCCAACCTGAAAGAACTCCTGCGCCTCAAGCACGAGCTTGACTACCTCGTGGCCGTTGATTTCAACGACCAACGCGACTTCACGCCGTGGGATGACCTCATCGACGAGATCAACATCTTCTTTTCGAGCGCCGAGACGTCCATGAAGAAGCAATTTTTCGAACGGTCGAAGCAGTCAAACACCATATTTGTTCTGACGTTTGGCGAGGACGGTAGCGTAGCCTACCACCACGGACAAACCTATACGTGTGCTGCTGTTTCGGTTAGACATGTCGTGGATACGACGGGGTGCGGGGATTGCTACCAAGGTCATTTTGTCGCGGAATATCTAAAGACCCGCGATATCCGGGCGGCCATGCAGCGAGCTACAACCGAAGCTGCTAACGTGACCCAGTATGTGGGTGGCTTTCAGGTGTAGCGCATCGGTAGTGTCGCGTGTCGATTCCCCGAAAGTTGGACGTGATTTGCGTTACCTTAGGGCTGAACGCCCATCGCTGGTGTTGCTGTATACTCCAACGTCCCATCGCGTACCCTCTTATGCTCCGCTACTTATTGTCAACCATGCGCTCCGTGGCTCTGGTCGGACTTGCCCTCGCTATAGCCTTAATTTTGCCTACCAGCGCCCATGCGCAGTCGTCAGAAATTTTCTCTGCAGCCGATGTTTTCGACCTCGAATGGGCCGCTGATCCGCAGATCAGTCCAGATGGGCAGCACGTCGTGTACGTGCGCACGAGCATGGATCGGATGAAGGACCGCAGGCAGCGTGCACTCTGGCTCGTCGGCACGGATGGCACGGACCACCGCAAGCTGACGGGCGACATGCGCAGCGAAGGCAGCCCGCGGTGGTCGCCGGATGGTAGCCGTATCGCCTACGTTGCTTCGACCGACGAAGGT
>CAYYHN010000035.1:0-14117 GCA_964471245.1 uncultured Rhodothermaceae bacterium
CCTTCTCCTCCCCAATCGGTGTCGCGTAATCCACGTACTGCAAGCCGAAGTAGCCAGAGCGTGGGTCCATGTGGCGCGGCTGATAGCTGCCCAGCTCCGGCAATTCGATAAACGAATGACGAATGCGCAGCGTGATTGCGTATGGGTCGGCGGCGACCTGGAAAACGTAGTTGCCGGGGTTGTTGCCTTGGAACGTCAGCCGTGCTTCCATCTCCGTATTCTTCGGAAACGACTTCGTCATGGCCAAATGCGGCGCGCTGCGGCTTTTATCGAGGCTGTAGTTGCCCTGCCGTTGGCGGCTTAGGCTGCGGACAACACCGTGGGCATCCCGCACGATAAAGTCGGTAGCATCGACGAGGACGCGCCCGTCGGTCTCGGCCACAGCCGTGAAACCATACACCACACTCGGCGCAAACGCATCAGCGACAGCTTGACGCTCCAATTCATTGTCGGAAGAAGCCCGGTAGCGGAGGTTGGGGGCAGCAAGCAGGACCTTGGGTCCAACGCGCTCGAACCGTACCACGCGCGTGGAACCAAGCTGCCCACGGTCGAGGCCGATGTCGTTGGAGCCTAAGCCTGCAGGGAGCGACGAGACGTAGAGGAAGTCGGTGTCGAATCGATCAACTTCAAGCCAAACCTTGCCTGTGGCAGCATCCCAGTACAAATCGAAGAAGCCCTCCATTTGCGCCATGCCTTCCGTCTTTTCGGCGATGGATGGGAGCGGCTGCGCAATGACAGGTCGGAGAGCAACGCTCAGGAAAGCAAGCAAGAAGGCGAAAAAACGAAGGCGCATAATTGTCCGACGGGTTCGTGATGGTGGCACGTAGAAAATAGGCGGTTTGACGGAGGGAGCAAAAGGACGATGCCAAGACACGCTACCAACCCAGCGTGACCTTAGGCAAAGAAGACGCTCCGAATCTAGGTGGCCCCGCTCAAAAAGCACAAGGACCTTTGTCCGATAGCTTAGAAAATGACCTGTAGGCGTACTCCTGCTAGCGCTATCGACGTGTGTGCACGCACCGAACATCCCCGCTGCACAACCTTAGGGCATAGATTCATCTAGCGTCGCCCGATTGGGCCCCTTTTCCTTTAGCTCTGCATTGCGTTCCTCACACGATGCGCCGCATTGCGTTTCGAAAAGCGCCTTGATCAGCTGAACAATGACCTCAAATCCGATCAACAACCTGAATCTCACTACGCCCTAGCGCAACAGTTCCACGTTTGTATACAACACGATCCGGTTCTTGGCTTTTGGTGTCACATCTTGATAGCCCAGCACCTTGTCTGTAGGCCGCAACCCGTACCGCGCGAAAACCCGGAGCAAGGCCGCCTCGCGGCGTTCGAGGTAGCAGAGGACCAAGGGCTGCGCATAGTCGTAGCGGGCCAACATCCGGATCGCATGCTCCAACTCACGCAGCGAGACGTTGAAAAACGGCGGGTCGCATAAGATGATGCCGAAATCGTCTCCGAGCCACGTTGGCGCGTGGAGGTCGTAGTACCGATATCCCACTACCGTTTGGAAACGTCGATCCGTGTCCAGTATCGTGGCACGATGTCCTTGCTGCGCCAACCACTGCCCCGGCAGCGGACAGCACAGGCAACATGGATGGGCATACGCCGCTAAGTTACGACCGAGAAACGCTACGGTAGCTTCATCGAAGAAGTACTGCTCTTGTGCGCGGTTCGGCTCCATCGCAATTGAAAGGCCAGAGGTACACCTGCACTGACTCTTCGGTCTACGGCGTGTACCCTAGCTGCTGAAAAAGGCTTGGCGAGGCTTTGAGGTAACGTTCTTTGCTGGTCTCTGCAAACCAAGCCTCCGATACCAAGGCATTGTTCTGTAGGCGCGCATCGCGCCACCCAAGCGCTGTTGCGAGAGGATAGTTGGACCAATCGGAGGTGATGAAGCTAATGGCCTTCACATTCTTCCGATACGTAAGCGAGAAGAGGTTCGCAAACCAGTCGTCCCACACATGCTCATTGGCTGATACGATTCCATGTACTGGGCTCGTCTCAGCAATCATCACCGGTTTCTTGTGCGTCTGGGCAAACTCAAATACGGCGTTTGCCTCGGCGTTCAACTCCGTGGCGTATAAATGCCCAAACAGCGAGATCCCGACCCAGTCAACGTAGTCATCGCCGGGGTACCACGCCGACAGCGGATAGCCTTTGTACGTCGGTGATCCGTAGGAATGCCAAACGAAGGCCACATTTTCGACGCCTTCATTACGCGTTATCGCGACGATCCGGCGGTACGCGGCGACGTAATCTCTCGGCTCAAGCTCGTTGTGCGGCCCGTCGAACTCGTAGCCAATCCTGAGATAGATCGGTCGTTCCACGCCCTTGGCCCATGTGCTAAACGTACGAATCACCTCGTCGTAGTCCCCAGCCGCTGTCTTTTGCGCCACATCCCACGTGCCCACCATCCACAGTGCACTCTGCAGCACGGCGTTTGGGAAGCGATCTACCAAGCCTTGGTGGTGATGCGTATCGCCGTGCTCGTTGACAAAAGGAGTGGCCAGTCCATCCGTGCTCGAAACACCCCAGTATGCTGACCAGCCTCCGGGTAAAGGCTGGTCAGCAAAGCGTGTCGTATACGCATCTACGGCCTCCCACGTCTGCCCCATGATGAGCAGCGTCTTCCCTTCCGGTGGGACGAACTTCGACTGCTCGAAGGCATAATCAAACGCAGGATCCACATCGGTTTCAATCTGCCCCAACATGTCCTCGACCAAAGCAGATGATGACGACGTATCGCATGCGACCAGCGCCGTTAAGGCAAACGTCATCAAGACGACGCGGGCGAGTAGAGGTGTCCGTTTCATGCTTGCTTGGGATCGAGAAGGCAAAACACAGCTTTGAAGAGCCACTATGCCAGAACGAGCGAAATGCGTACTACACGGCTGCATCTTTCTCAAAATAGAGGTAGAAATAGACGGCAAATCCGAAGTCGGTTACATCGGTTGACACCAGTCGCCATCCGCGCTGCGCATAGTCGTCGAGCATTTCTTGGATATCGCCGGAGGATGCCTTCGCGATATGCTCTTTATCGAGGGTGAGTTTGCTGTAGTAAATCAGGGATTCAAGTTTGTATTGCTTCATCATCGAGTATAGCTTTGGTGGGTAGGATCTGGCACGCACACGTTCCACCTTTGCAGTATGACTGCCGCATACTAGCTGCATGAAATCGCATGTTACCCCTGCTCCCACCAAGATGGCCTATCTTTCGTTCCATTTCTCGTTCAGACAGCAGTATCGATGATCAGAAACATGCACCGTGCCCCATCGCTTGGGATCGCAACCCTGCTGCTCTTTGCAGTTGGTTGCAGTATGGGTGGGGATGACTACACCCCAGCTCGTTTTGACATTCAGGACACTACGGCGATCATGAGAGGGATTATCGACGAGAGCACGCCCGCGCAGGTCACGAGGCTGATCAACGACCACCCACAGGTGACCGTCATTGTGATGCAAGATGTGGAAGGCTCGGTTGACGACGAGGCCAATGTGCGCGCCAGCAGGATGGTTCGCGCACAGGGCTACCGAACACACGTCCCTTCTGATGGCCTCATTGCCTCCGGTGGAACCGACTTCTTTGTTGCCGGAACCACACGTACCGTCGAACCGGGGGCACGCGTGGGCGTCCACTCGTGGGCTGACGGCAACGGCACCGAAGGCTCCGAGTTACCCGAAACCCATCCCGACCATGCCCTCTACCTTAACTATTACGCCGAAATGGGCATTCCTGCAGGCTTCTACTGGTTCACACTCAATGCCGCGCCCGCTTCGGATATCTATTGGATGACCGAGGCCGAGTTGATCCAATACAGCATCGTGACCCAATAAGCGCCGAGCCCTAACTCATTGCGTTGGCACATAGTCCACCACAAACGCACCCTCAAAGATACCTGAAGCACGTAGCATCTGACCGAATTTTTCGTGCTCAGGGTGCGGGAGATAGGCGTCGCGTGCAGCTGCATTTTCAAACGTCATCAGGTACACGTGCGTAAAGTCTTGGTTGAGCCCTTCTGGACTGTTGTTGACGCCATGTTCGAAGGCAATAATGCCCGGGATTTTGTCCTTCAACGCCCGAAACGCATCGGTCACTGCACGAATCTGCTCCTCAGACGCATCCTCCGTGTAGTTAAACACGACGACGTGACGAACAGACGCCTCTTTTTCCATCTTCATTCCTGAGCGCGTTAATGTGCTCCCGACAAGGAGCAACCCAAATACAATGGCAGCAAGTTTCATGGGATATGTTTTCAAGACCTTTGGCGTGTTCAGGTGGTAACCAGATACTCAGAAATTCGGTAGCCACTGTCAAATAGTTGCTGACGTTCTAGCGTGAGCGGTGTAGCTGCGAGGTGAGACTGGAACAGCGGAATGCCCTCGCCGAAGAGTACAGGCGCGACCTTGAGAATCAGACGGTCAACCAATCCAGCTTGAAAGAGCGGTGTTGCCAGCGCACTCCCTCCGCAGATCCAGATGGCTTTGCCAGAGGTCTGCTTCAGTGCACGCACAAACGGCGTGACGTCCGTGTTCACCACGGTTATGGCGGGATCCGGCGCCTCCGACAGGGTTCGTGAAACGACGTACTGATCGAGCGTCGGATAGGGACTCATGAGTCCTTGGGTGCTACCCACCTCATACGTATGCCGCCCCATCAGCACGGCATCAAAGCGCTGGTTCGCTTCACGGCTTGCACCGGGACGCATCGGTGCAGGAAGGGTCTCGGGGAATTGCTCCCGGAGCGTATCGATGAAGTGCTCGTCCCAAGGAAAGTCATTGAAGGAGCCATCCGTCCGCGCGATGAAGCCATCCAAGGAGGTAGCGATGTAATAGACAAGCTCTCGCATAATTTTTGCGTGGCCAAAGCTGACTTGAGGTCAACTTGGACAGTTTAGATTGATAGAAGCAGGGACACAAAGAGCCTTATTGGTTAGCCATCTTATGCATGCAAGCATGCCCCACCCTTTTGAAGCCGAATCGCTCGTAGAAGGCAACGTTTTCGTCTGAGCAACCGAGAGCAATCTCCTGTACGTTTTGCAGCAGGTCAAGCATGACATGCATGATTGCCGTCCCCACTCCGTTGCCACGATACGCATGATCCAAAATTACATCCTCAATGAAAGCTCTGTAGGTGTAATCCGTAAGCACACGCGCAAACCCTACGAGCTTGGACTCGTCTCGAGCCGTAACGCACAACGAGTGTGCGACCATCTGCTCAAGCCCCTCGGCATCGCGTGTGTCAGCCCAGTCGGTTTGCGCTAACAGCCGTTTCAGTTCATCGATGTTTATCGCGTGCTCCTGTTGAATGACCATAGCTCTAGCTCTTTCTAATAATCGACAATACGAATAGGACTGATGCGTGCAAAAGCGCTCTAACAAGCACATTGTCGATTCGGACCATTATGTAGTATAATACACTTGCAGGTGTGCAATGCAGCACGATGCGCGTTTGCACGCAGGCGATTCCCACAAGCATCACAATTACAGACTGTTAGAAACATTACGCTTGCAGTGTTATCGCGCACCCTGCTGTAGAATCATTAGTTATGCCTCAAACCCACACCCATGGATGATTGGCCCGACAGAAAAATCCGAAACAATGCCGAGTGGTACATCTGCAAGCATGCGATGCACCCGGAGTCATGGCGACACACACGGTTGGCCAAACATCACCCTGACGTCATTCATCGCGCTGTCCTGCAAGACGGCGAACTTCCAATAGTCTCGTCATACATCTCTGATTCAAGTTGGTATGTGTTGACAACGCGACGCATCATCGGGGCGTATGCCGGAGACTCTGTTGAATTATCTGCAACAGACGTTTGCAGCGATAAGTTCGGCAACTTCAAAGGCTATGGCACTGCCCAGACTGAAGTAATGGCACTCACCAACAATGGCAAACGGACATCACGTCTCGAATACGAAACAGGCAAGGCATCAATGGCCCCGATCTACTACTTCAGATTCTGGTCGATCAAGTACCCGATAATCAATAAGCTCAAAGATGATCCCCGTGCCTCGAAAGAGGCATAACCAATCGCCGGAGGCCGACGGGGCTACGCCTCGCGGCTCACCTCAAACCAGTTATGTGTCATATCAATGATTGAAGGGAAAGCCCCGCCAACTAACATCCAGCCGATATGGGGCGATTACAACGCCTTTGGTTTGAGTGATGAGGAAGATGACAATTGCATTTACTCTCTAGAACGTACGTTTTTTGAGGAGAAAGAAGCGAGTGAGGGTATGCGGGTGTTCGTGTACATGGACGACATCGGTGATGATGGAGAGCCGGAGATATTTGGATACGTTTGCTCCTTGGAACGGATTGAGGGTTTCGTAAGTGAATGGCGTGCAAGACCATTCCAAGAAACGTGGTATCGCGGTCCAAAGACATGGGAGCAGATGCATGTCACATAACAAAAAGCCGCAGCTGACCAGCTTCACCATAAACCGAGCATAGTCGTTATGATGCAAAACCTATGGCGGACAACAAACACTTGATGCTGGCCAACGCCGTTCGAGCATTTGAAAGCGGGGCTGCTACGTACGAGGCCACCGCAGCCCTGATTCTCGATGTGTGTGGCCGCTCCGTCGATCGCCACTGGCTTGAGAATTATTGGCGCTCCGAGGATTTGGATGTGTTTGTGGCACGACTCGCCATCGATGCAATCGATGACTGGGAAGCGATTGACGATGACCGCGCCATAGCTTTGCTAAACGAAATTGAGGCAGACCGGTGCAACGATGCTCTAATCGACCGCAACGCCGAAGCTCTAGCCAAACGCTACCGTAAAACTGATGGTGCGGTAATCGAGATCATGAGGTCGGACGATCCAGTCGACGAGCAACTTGCTAAGCTGAAGAAGGACACAGTCATCCGGCTGTAGCACAGCTTTCGGGCTTGGTGTCCTGCATCGGCTGCATAACAAAACCGTGAACCGGAGCACTCATTCACGCGCCAACTGAAATCCACGTCTTTCGTTCATTCCCAGTTGCGACAGGCGTTATACCCCATCAATTCCCAAGACTTGATCTATGGCCTACTACGACTTGGCTAAACCAATTTCATTTGTTGGCCTAACTCTCAGTATCATCATTCATATTGCGTGTATTTTGGGTTTTTCGATCCCTCTAATCCTTTTACCAATCATTGTCTCAGGACTCTTTGCTGCCATTTTTCTCACGATTAAAAAATTCAATCCTGAAGCGCGAGAGGAGCTAGCTGGTGAGTTATCTATAGACCAGTTTCCGATATTCAAAACTCACAAAATGCAATGGCTACTGCGTACAGCCCAACTTTACTTTGCCATCTTATTTATCCTTTCCATTCTAGAGACTGATGATCGTTGGTTTTCAATGATGATGTCTCTGATTGGCATTCTAGGATTTGGTAACGTCATAATCTTGTTTCATTTTTACGGAAGTGACAGTGTTGCTCCATCTGATCTAGAGAGATAAAGATCCTTTGTATAACACCTTACTGCTGCGGATGAAAACAGTAAACGCTTGCCCTTGGTAGCGCTGGTGTCTACGTTGCCATCAGACATGCCCAGGGGTTTTTAAACCTCAAACGTTACGTGCTCGTAAAACGGATGCACCAATTACAACACGATGAGAATAATCGTTCTATTGGTCATAGCCTCAACAGCCCTATGTTGTACCGATGCCCATCCTGAACGAGAAAAAGCTTCCGTCACAAGCAAGCCTAAGAGGGCGTTGAGGATTCTGACTTCGGGCTGCGCGAGGTGATCTGGCGGTCTATCCCGGCTTCTTTTGCGTGCCCGTAGCGCTGCTACGAACTCACAAAACGCGCCCGGCTGTCCTCGCCATTTCACGCCGCTCGCCTGCGAATCCAAAACCTCAACGCCCTCTAAGCAAAGCGGACAGAATCGATACAACCCTGTAAGTGGCGATGATACCTTGGCTGTTGATGAAATACGTCTAGCTGGCTTCGGTCTGTCCACTTCAATCAACTCACTCCATTCTACCTTCGGTAAGCCCGATTCTATTGTATCGACCATTAACGATTTCAGCGGAAAAGTAGTTGAGGAGCATCTATATGGACAGGATGTAATCTATGTGGAGGATCAACGCTTCGAAGGCTACCACATAAAGACAGCTCGCTTTGAGTTAGAGTATAGGCCAATACGGGTAGGCAGTCGAATTGATCAGGTGATGGACGCTTTTCCAATCTCATATAGGGATGATGGGTTGGATCAACATCTACGGGTCCAGATCGGAGAATTAGATTTGTATCTAATGGTAAAAGTAGACGATGGTGTCATACAGGAGTTCTATACGTGGACAGATTGGTAGGGATGAGCCTTGCTAAAGCACATAACCCAACATTTTAGGGGACGGAAAGCAGCACGACATTGCCTGTATTTGCTGTTTGCGTCTCCGTCCTTTGCTCAAAGCTCAGGGTAGCTTTCTGCCCCTGAATTCTACGTTATCCACGTTTTCCATTATAAAGCCTGTAATCCCGGGCATCCATCAATCAAAGGGCATTTCTATGCGGATTGGCATATGGCTTCCCATCTTCCTCTTGTCTCTGGCTGCATGTACTGATGGAAGATCCTCACGCGCACAGGACATTATTGAAGCGTACTATGGAGGACTGAATGCTGCGGACTTCAAGCAGGTTAGAGACGTCGTGGCTGACAGTTTTACCCTCATCGAAGGGGAGTTCGTGACGCCTCTTACAAGAGACGAGCATTATGTCGTGTTTCAATGGGATTCCGTATTTGCAACCACCTATACCATCGAGAAGATCGAAGCGATTGAAGATGGGGCCAGAGCGCTGGTTGCTTCGTCATCAAAACGATATGCCTTTCTCAAGAACAATCCCTTGACGTGCGAGATGACCTTCTCGTTGTCCGCAGGAAAGATCGCCCGGGTAAAAGTGGGAGACTGTGCACATGCGGATTGGGAGGTTTGGGCCTCACGAAGAGATTCACTCGTGTCTTGGGTAGACGATAATCATCCCGAATTGTCAGGGTTTATCAATGACTTGACAAAAGAAGGCGCAGAGAATTACTTGAGAGCGATTGAGTTGTATGAGTCGAGATCGGATTGAAGACCGTGGCATGCATAACAAGTACTTGCACCGGATGCAGGGCTTCGCGGTCTTGCCTCAGTATAATCACCTACCTGTATGAGGAGTAGAAACGTAGCCTAGGCTTGCCACCTACACATCGCTTCTCTCCCTAACCATTACCTCACGTTCAACACATGCGTATACTCTTCACCCTGCTCATAGCCCTGCTCGTTGGAAATGCCACAGCTCAAAACCCCAACTTTAGCGCGGACAGCGGTACCCAAATCGGCAGCGGCTGGCATGGCAACATACTCGGCGGAAGCGGCGGTGTCCTCTACTTAGTGCCCAGTGATGGTGCGCTGAACTGGTACCGGGCCACTGGTCTGGGCACCGAGAGCGTGGATGGAGACGTGACAGAATCGTGGGCTTCCGGTGAAGGCAGTGCTGTAGGTACAGGCTGGAATGTCATCTATGTTCTCGGTGGCTACGATGGACGCATCTACGCCGTGACGGAAGAAAACAACGGCAATCTCCTGTGGTATCAGCGCACAAGCGATGACGGTACAGAGAGCTGGGATGAGCGTTCCGGCACCGTCGTAGGCCGCGGTGGATGGCGGATGAGTCAGGTCTTCGGCGGTGGCAATGGCCTCATATTTGCCATCGAAAACGGTGATTTATTCTACTACCGGCATCTAGGAAACCCCGACCAAGGCATTGACGGATGGGCTCCTCGCAGTGGCGAAGTGATTGGTCGGGGATGGGACCGCTTCGACCTGCTTGCGTCAGCTTCTGATGGTGCTATTGTAGCACGAGAGCGTGATACCGGCGATCTGTTCTACTATCTGTGGGACGAAAGCACTTGGAGTTGGGCCAAGGAATACATTCGGATTGGCCACGGCTGGGGTGAGTTCACAGGCCTAGTTCTTGGGCCAAACGGTTACCTCTACGCACGCAGGTCCGACGGAGCGCTCCTGTATTATGAAATTGCTGATACGCAAAACTTGGATCCGGTCACAGTATCTACTCCACAAGAATCGCAGCGGGCATGCATCATTCGCACCTGGAAACCAGACGGATGTAGCACGCCATCAGAAGTTTCGTCTGTTCTGGGGTCAACCTATAACACGAGATTCAAAAACGCCTGTGATCAGCATGATATCTGCTATGCTACCGCAGGCCAAACCAAAGCATCCTGTGATGTGCAATTTAAAAGTGATATGGACCGCATATGTGGCTTGGACCTAACATGCAGAGACATAGCCACCCTATACGCCGGTGCAGTGCTAGTTGGAGGGCAATCTTCATACGATGACGCTGCTCCGACGCGTACCCGATGCGCCAGATAGCTGGAGCGTGTGGCCCATTGACAAGGAGAACGACGCGGGCGACCTTCAGTGGTACTGTGCGCGCGAAGTAATCGGGTTGAGCATTTGTTGCCGCTTATCGCCGAGGCACAAGACCGTCTAGCCTAATCCTGCATAGTTGTAGGGAATCACTTACTGAAGCTGAAGGGGGCTTGCCCTTGGGTGCGCTATTGTCTACGTTGCTCCTCAGATACGCCTCGCGACTTTCATCGCAAATCTCAGACGTTATTTCTCACTAGTTTGATGGCGCGACTCAGGAAGATCCCATACTCTGATCATCACCGAGACTATATGTCTACCTACAACGAGGGAGGCATTCGTCCCAAACTGCCAACAGAGTATGTATTCGAATTGAGGATTGCACATACTACCCTCATCTTTATAAACAAGGCCCAGCTTCTAGAAGCGCAGGACTTTTTCGCCACGATACAGCGCCCTTCTGGGCGAGGACCTAATCCGCCCTTTGAACATTATTGGCATATTTGGTATGCACGTTTGCCAAAAGGAGTTTTAAAGCGTTCCAATCGCACAAAGATTCTTAAGGCTTTGGAAAACGGACTTGAGGAGTATTTCTAAGAGCCAGAATAGCTGACCTCTCTACGTATCTCTTTGCACCGATTCATAACTGGCCGCTCCTGCCGTCGAACGCCCTTGAGACTTGCCCTTCTCATCACTGGCGACTAGGTTGCTCTTGAACACAAGTCGGCGATGGTTTCGCCGCAAGCCTCTGACGTTATACCATCTCTGAGAACACAAACAGATATGACTATCCGAGAAGAACGGCTTGAAATTACAAAGGGCTCTTGGATATTTGATCTACGCGGAGATGAAAAGGCCGTCAGCCTTTTTATTGGGCAAAGGCCATTTTCATATTGGTGGTCGGTTCAAGAAGAAACAAAAATCGATTATTTAGTTCGACTTACCTCAAAAAAACCAAACTTTCGAGATAATAGTTATCATGTATCGACAGAGAACGGTTCTGATAACCTTGTCCCTCTATCTGAAATCCTAGCTCCTGTATTACCTTATTTTGCTTCTGGAACTTACCAAGCATGCCTAGAAGATTTGGATGCCGGATACGACATTAAAGATATATGGGACGCCTCTACCTCTATCGTAAAAGCAAAACCATATTACGGTGGCGTGATGAGCTTTATGCTAACACAGCCTAGACAAGCTCTCTCGGAGGAGCGCATCTTGTACTATCGCCAGAAAATTAGAGCGAAGCATTATCCAATCGTGTTTTCGATTTCAATTGCAGAGCACCATGATCGGTATGTATTAGATGGTCATCATAAGTTAGAAGCTTACCGAAGGACGGGTGTATATGCCCGATCCTTAAATTTGATCAGACAAGAACCCTTACGCGTGCATTCAAGGGTGCGAGGTTTACATCAAAAGAAAGGCTGAATATAACCAACCACTCAAGCGCACTCTCGCTATCTCGATATTTCCAGTCTTTTCCCATCTTAAGCGTGTAAATGTTTGTCGGAATAGTGCCAGCCTGTCTAGGGCCTGTTAACTCGGTGTTATATTCCTTCCCAGCAATGCCGACTAAAATCGAACAGCAGATCAATACCGCGCTTAAGCGCCGTCGTGTAAGCAGCAGTGCCGACCTCGAAGGATTTGTGATTGACGCCCACTATTTCTTGACGGAATTGGGACGCTTCGCCAACGTCAAAGTGAAGAAAACAGGAGATCCCCGTGCCGCCGTCGTCCTTTCATGCTCAGCCGTTGAATCCTCACGATCCATCGGCGAGATTGCTGAAACGCTTGAGCGAATCTGGACGGAGGAACTTGCATACTTCGGCGGGCCAGAACAGCACCAAACGAGAGTCGAGCAAGGCCAGATTGAGTTGCGATTCATGAGTGAAGCAGAACCGGAAGACTTTTTCGTGACTGGGCGCATTGTAGTGGATCTCTCGGCACTAACAAGCTCATAACAAATCATTCAAGCGGACAAAAAGCGCGAGGATTTCGGCTGTTTGCAGCGTCGGTGTCTCGGTGCTACCTTCAAGAATGGCGCTGCCTTTAGCCGCCCACCTCAATCATTATTACCCATTCAGTCAAAGGTGTCACAAGGATGGCATATCGTATTCATATTATGTACATCAGTAGGGCATAGAGCGGTAACTATTCCGGTGTTCTCCCCAACTTGATTTCTAGGTCAATCCCCTGAATGACATGATCACAGATCCAGTTTTTGGACCGCTTCAATATGAAGACTTTTGGAGCGGCCATGTTAGTCTGAAGCATTTGGGCGACGAGATTCCGATTGAAATTGAAGCAGACGAGAGCGGTCCCACCGATAGTCAACGTGTTGCTTTATCTGACCTAAGCAAAAACCAAGAGACTCTGAAGGCCAAACTTGAAAAGGCTATCTTCGAGTTTTACAGCTCTATGCACTCAGTCTTCCGTAAGGGTTACGACCCCGATTATGTCGACGTTGATGTGCCATTCCTAAAAGAGTCCAACCAGATATGGAGCTTGATGAGTGATCTTCAGGTATTCATCCCAGAAGAAGATGAAGGTGGCATCCTTTTACTTTGGGAATGTACATGGGAGATGGAGCATGGTCTTGGAGTTCGCATTTTGAACGGTGAAGTTGATGAAATTGGCGACCAGTCAATCTGAAAGTGAGCACGAGGCACGCAAAACAATGCGCTGCTGCAAACGAAATCGCCACCAGCTTTGCCCACAACTACACATGATGGCTCTACCGTACACTTTAACGTTATACATCCAGCATGTCCAAGCACTGGAAAGAGCCATATTCGGTTGAAGCTGCGGCAACTATCGGCCTCTGTGGTTTCGAAGGCAGGCTACTAATTGGGGACAGCGACTCTCCATGGCTCTACTACGTGCGTGTGTGCGGTTTCACATTTGGCTTTTTCTCCCTAGATATGTTGAGGACATACATCGACTACTACAGCCGCAAAGTATTGCCATCGACAAGATTCCGTGATTCCTCCCCGTTTTCAGATGGTCCAGCACCATCAATTGGAGACGGCCAAAGTCCATTTGAGCGCCTTCCGGGTCATCTACGCAGAACAGGAAAGAGAGAACGCGTACTCAAAGCCTTGCAGAAAGCTCTAAATGACTTTGAGGGAAATCAGAAACCAAGATAATGCTTCATCAATGCGGCTGAAAACTGTAGCGACTTGCCCTTGACAAGGCTGGCGCCTACGTAACTCATTGCAATACGCCTAGCAGTTTTCACCGCAAACGGCAAACATCTTTCATCACGTTGTTCTAATGGAAGAAGTTGTCTTAGCAGGCTGTCATACTTATGTAAGGAAGATCGAGGCGATCAAGTTGGTCCGCGATGGGGCTGGTGTCAGCCTAAAGGTGGCCAAGAAGGCCATTGACGATTGTATACGAGGAGAACAACCCCGTCTACAAACTTCTTCGCAACGAGAAGCGCTAAACATGGCAAAGAAGCTCGCTACCATAGGAGTAATGGTGCGTATTAGAGACCAAGTTTTCGATGATTATCCAGATCAACTGCTCTATCCCACCTACCAAGATCGACAGATAGGTGTCTTCAAGGTCCATACGATATCAGACCTAGCTACTGATTTGCGTTTTACAATTGCAGGAGACCTCATAAGCGGTACACTCTCTTCAGGAGACTTACTCGCGATCCCCATCAATGCTACAATTGCAGTAAGCGTAGAAATAGCAGAAGTTTTCACCCCTAAGGC
>CAYYHN010000036.1:0-13936 GCA_964471245.1 uncultured Rhodothermaceae bacterium
TGACGCCCTCTACGGCCCCAGCCGTTCTTACGGCATGCCCGGTGGTTGACGCCCTTTGTACCGCGCGCCGGGGCCAAGTGATTTGTAGGAGAGTCATGCCGCGTTGCCAGATGCACAGATTCCACAAAGACGTTGACAAGGGGCGGTGCTGCAACACCGCCACCGAGCGTATCGACATAGTCGGGTTCTACGACAAACCGTACTGGGTTTGCCCGTGGCACAAAGGCTACTACCGGCGTGAAGGCTGCACTCTTGAGGTGATTCGACGTGCCAACAAAGCGTAAACCTGTTTCGAAAAAAGACCGTCTCTCGCGAGTGCAGGCGGCTATTGCAAAAAAGTTCGGCAGCACGTCTGCCATTCGGCTGAGTGACGGCTACCGGGGGGAGGCCGTTGAGTCCATCCCGGTAGGCCTCGACGCGGTTGACCACTACGTGGCTGGCTGCGGGGGCCTACCGGTTGGGCGTATTGTCGAGCTGTACTCTGAAGAGGGCGGCGGCAAGTCTAGCTTGCTTCTCTCTTGGATGGGGCACGCGCAGAAGCTTGGCTACGAGTGCGTGCTTGCCGAGACGGAAAACGGCATTAGCTCGGAGCGTGCGGAGACCTTCGGTGTCAACTTGGATGACTTGCTCATTCTTCAGCCGGAGTACATGGAGCAATGCCTTCAGCAGTTAGAGATGGTGCTTGATGAGCTGGCCGCTTCCGAGCCCGACAAGCCCACGCTTATCGGGTGGGATTCGCTAGCCGCTACGCCAACGAAAGCCGAGATTGACTCTGGCATCGTCGATAAGGCAGCGCAGGATGCGCGCTCTATCATCATGTCCCGGGCCATGCGTGTTTTCTCGAACAAGGTGAAGTCGGCGCGCGCTGTGCTTGTGGTCGTTAACCAAACACGGCACAAGCGCGGTGTGATGTTCGGCGACTCGACGACTACCCCGGGCGGCTCGGCGCTCAAGTTCCACTCGTCGCTGCGGCTGCAGATTCTCGGCGGTTCCAAAATCAAAGAAGGCGATGAGCATATCGGCAAGGACTTCACCCTCATGGCGAAGAAAAACCGCTTCGCTGCGCCGTACCGTAAGTGCCGTGTTCGCTTGATGTACGACGACGGGTTTGACAACGATTGGACCCTGCTTAACCTGGCCAAGGATTGGGGCTTGGTAACCGCGCGTTCCCGTGATACCGAGACGGCCTTGAAGCTGATGAAGCGGGCCAAGTGGAACCCTCGGAATGCTAAGGATGTTCTGGCTGCTTTGGACGCGGAAGACGCAGAGAAACCCAAAGCAAAGGCCAAAAAGAAAAAATGAGTTTGCTCCTACAACTTCTAGCGTTACTCACCGGAGCCGAGGCGTGCATGACCTCGGTTTTCGCATCTCCGGGCGATAAGTTGGCTGGAGGAGTCGCGCCTTACCTTGGTCGTAAAGTCAAACCGAGCGACCAAGGTATAGCTCATAGGACGCTACCCCTAGGTTCCAAGGTATGGCTTATCAACCCCCGCACGTCACGGCACACTACGGCCACGGTTATCGACCGTGGGCCCTTCGGCCGCATCGACGAAAATGGGCGTTGGTACAACGGCGCGGGCGTGTACAGGCGCGCACGTCGGGCGGGCAAGCCCATACCTCGGGACGGGTGGCGAGGATGCGCCGACCTCACCCCGCGAGTAAAGCGCCAGCTAAGACACAACGGCTTTGAGGAGATAGTCGTTGTGCCGGTACCGGAGGACCGCAGTGACAGACCCAGGACTACTAAACGAGGCAAGGCTACAAGCCGAAATCGCAGCGCTAGAAACACAGGTAAAGGCGCTTAGTACTCGCACGTGGACGTTCAACGAAGTTGACTACGTCACCCCCGTCGCTGTTAAGAGTGGCGGACTGATTTCGAGCACCGAGCTTCGAAGGGCAGAGCAGTCGGTAGGAAGAGAGATTATTCGGCAAGGCCAGAACACAATGGCCACAGAAAGATTTCTGCGCAAAGCTGTAGGGCTTAGCCGCGGGCGTCTTGCACAAATCCTCGACCAACCGCCAACGTATGTTGATGAGCTTGCCATGGTCGAGGCCGACCCTGACAAGGTGTGCCCTCCGCCCTTGTTCTACTTTTTGGCGTACTGCCATCAAGTCCCTGTGCATGTCGCAGTGGCTAAGCTTGGTAGATGGACTCGCGGCAGTACCGTGTTTGCTCCACGTGACCTGCCTGGTGTTATCGAGGTGGCGTACTAATGGGCCACGCACACAAGTCACCCGGCAACGGCCATCGTTACCGCTACTTCATTACCGACCATGCGGTAGAGCGTTTACGCGAACGCTCTACCAAAGACATCGTGCACCTCGACCACAGGGATGCTTGTCGTTGGCTGGACACCATGGTTTCGAACGCCATTGACGCCAACCAATACGACCGCGGGCTTGATGAAGGCGAGCCCTGCAAGATTGCAGTCATCCACGACAGCTCAGGCACGTTCTACGCACTCGTCAAGCCCAACCACCGCGCCGACGCTAGGCGCACTGAGGCGGTCGTTACTGTTCTCACAGCGGAGCAAGTCCAAGCGGGGATGGCTATTGACAAGTGGGAAATTAACGGGACCCGGAAGCGCCTCCAAGCAAAAGCGTTTGCGGACCTTGGGACGATGGACATCCCACTGGCGGAAAGGCCCTCTGGTCCGCCCCCGGGAGAAGAGGAGCCCCCTGCGCATAAGCCGGTGCAGACGGTGCTCATCTCGTTTCGTCTTGCGTCGCAGGGTGCCCCGGGGGAGCGGAAAACCGAGGAGTACCCAGCCGACGAAGCGCCGCGGAGAATCCAAGAGCTACTCGCGATGGCTGGTGTAGACTCGCGCACGATTCGGGTCTGGAAACAGGTCCCATTCCAAACGCAGGTGACGTTAGAACTATGAGCGAAAAAGACACGGTGCACCCAAGGCATGAGGGAATCAACAATGCGATGGCTGTGGCTGCTGCGCTTGCTGAGCAGCTCGATGATGAGAGCTTGCTAGAGAACGCCACCAACTTGCTTGACGATACGTTGTGCTTGGCCACCGCGCTCATTGAGATGGTCTCTTGCGTGCCGCGGGAAAGCGGGGAGAACACCGAGGTTGATGAGTTGTACGAGCACGTCCGCGCTCACCTCGACAAACTCATTTTCACGGCGACTGCCGTTCGGAGCGACGCTATGCATATTCGCGCAGCCAGGTGGTGCAAGCGCCGTCGGGAAGCGCTTACGGGGGTAGCCGAAGCATGACCGCTGCGGTGTTCGCCGCAGACTTGCACGTGGGAAACCACGGCAAGTTTGGCGGCCCTACGGAGGTCGGAATCAACCGGCGGTGCGCCCATACGCTGCGGGCGCTACAAGGAGCGGTAGACGTTGCGAACAGCAAACGTGCACCGCTCATCATAGCTGGGGACCTGTTCGATTCTACGCGGCCAACTCCGCAGATGATTGCCGAGGTGCAGAGCTGCTTGGATGAGGTGCAAGACGGTGTCTACGTTATCGTAGGCAACCACGACCAACAGAGCCCGGCTGAGGGGGACCACGCCATGGCTCCGCTTTGGCAGGTAGCCGAGGTGGTGGACGCGCCAGTAAGTGAGACGTTTCTAGGCAACCACCCGCTTGACCTAGTCATGATTCCCTACCAGCCGGGACCGGCGCATGAGTGGATTCGCGGCGCGGTCGAGTCGGTCACGTCCCCTAAGAAAGAGCTGGACAACCACGGGCACCCTATCCCCAGGCTTCTGGCCATTCACCTCGGCGTCTACGATGCGACGTGGCGACCGTTCTGGTCAAAGGACTCGCACGACTGCGTGAGCGCTGAGCAGCTCCACGAAATCATGGACGCGTTTTCCATTGACGTGTGCTTTGCTGGGAACTGGCACACGCGGCGTACTTGGAAAGAGCCGCGCATTGTACAGGTCGGGTCGCTGTGCCCTACCGGGTGGAACGATAAAGGCCTGCGTGGGCACGGCGTGTCGGTGTGGCAAGACGGCGCCATCACCCACCACGAGGTGGCTGGCCCGCGATTCGTCACGCTGCCCGCGCCGCAGCACCCCGACTTTTCGAGCAAGGTGGAAGAGCTTCGGAAAGTTGACGAACTGTTTTCTATCTACGTACGCGGGGTCGCCGACTCCCCCGATGAAGTGCTCGAAACGAAGGAGTACATTGAGTCACTAGGAGACTGGGCCGGGGTTGTCGTTGAGCCGGACACCACCATCGCCAAGGCAGAAGCCAAGACCGCGTCGATTGCTGCGCGCTCTGCGGATTCGTTAGAAGAGGCCTTGGCTGTATACGTGCAAGCGATGCCGCTTGCGGAAGAGATTGACCGCGGGACTGTGCTTGAAAAGAGCAAGCACTACCTAGCGCAGGCAGAGTAATGCATATCCGGTCTATTGAGCTTGCCCACGTCATGGGGCACGAGGCATATGAGGTAGTGCTTCCCGAGACGGGGGTGGTGCTGGTGACGGGGCCTAACGGTATCGGCAAGTCCACCATTGTGGAGGCGGCCCCTATTGCTGTGTGGGGGCAGACCTTGCGCGGAACCAATCCATGGCACACGGGCAAAAAGGGCTTTGCTCGTGTGGAGGTGGACGGGCTTCCCGTGCATCGCAAGCGCACCAAGTCGCGCAGCTCGGTGCAGGTTGACGCGGACCACGTTCCCAAGTTTGACACCGCGACCAAGGCACAAAACTATTTGGTGCACACGTTCGGCAAGTTCGATGCGTGGCGCCGTACTCACGTGTTCTCGTCGCACGACGCAGCGCACTTCACCTTGGCCACCGACGCAGAGCGAAAGCGTTTGCTTGAGTCGCTCATCGGGCTAGAAAAGTTTGACGCCGCGCTTAAGCAATGCCGCGCCGATTTGTCTTCTGCCAAAACCGATTTAGCTACCCGGCAAGCAGCGCTACAAAAGGCGGAAGTACAACTCATCTACAGCAAGCAAGAGCTTGAACGCGCGCAGCAGCTCAAAGAGCACCTCAGCCCTAAGGTGGACCTTGCTGCGCTTCGCAAAAAAGAGCGCCGCATTAAGCTGCACATCTCCGAAGCGGAAGCCGATTTGGCAACGTTCCGCGCTGCGGTATCGGAGATGAAGGTCATGGGCGCCGAGCAGCGGGCCAACCTGCACAATAGCCAAAGCGCCCTCGCCAAGTTGGACCACGACAAGTGCCCCACTTGCAGCCAAGAAATCCCACTTGAGATGGTGGCTCCCCTACGTGAACGCGTCGAAGAGTTGACCAAGTTGGTGACCGAGGCCGACGAAGCGAGAGCCCGAACAATCGCCGAGTATCAGGGGGAAGAGCATGCGCTAGCCCCGGAACTGCGGGACTTCCGCCGACAGCTTGCGGACGTTCGTACAGAGATAGACAACGCTGTCAGCACTGAGCAGACTCGCGAACGTATCGACGCCGACATCGCGGAGATTCAGACGCGGCTAGCAGAGGCAGAGGCAGGCGTTAGCGATGCACAAGACGCGGTCGAAGCTGCGCAGAAAACGTACGACGAACTTGACGCTACCGCTAAGGTCTTGGGAATTCGGGGGGTTCGTTCGCAGATTCTCTCGCGCACGTTGACGGGGTTGGCGCTTGTCGCAAACACCTGGCTTGCGCGCATTGCGGGACCACCGCTCAAAGTCACCCTCAAGAGCTACACTGCTAAGAAAACTGGGGGGACCTCAGACGCTATCTCACTTGAAGTTGAAGGCGCCGGAGGCGGGCACGGTTACCGCGCTGCGTCAGGTGGCGAGCGGCGGCGGATTGACGTGGCCATTTTGCTAGCGCTTGCCGACATCGCCGCGGCTAGCGCGCAGTCACGTAATGTAGCGCAAAGACCTGTAGACTCTGCCGACGAGTGGGCACAGGGGACTTTGTTTTTTGACGAAGTGTTTGACACCTTGGATAGTGAGGGACTGGAGTCTGTTATCGCAATTGTGCAAGAGCTAGCCAAAGACCGTGCGGTTGTGGTTATCTCGCACTCAGAAGAGTTGGCGGCAAAGCTCAATCCGGCTAGGCATGTCAAACTCAGGTAACTGTCAGTACTGCCATGCCCCACTTTCCCCCACCGACACGCCGCACCGGTTATCCGCTTCCGCGGTCGAGTGGATGGCAACGTACTTGGATGAACACGGAAGCCGCGACATGGTTACCACGTGGCTTGGGGATGAGAATCGCCGGGACCGCTACGTGTTGGTCCTCAAAAATTTCGCGTTCTGTTCAGGAGAGTGCGCTAGCGCTGCAGAGGCAGAATCCTGCCTCAGTCGGGGGGTATGAAGTGCCCCATCTGTGACGGGGCAGGCAAAGTCCGGTGTGTGACCTACGAGCAACGATGGCGAAGAGAGTTGCGGGGTCGAGGAGACCCGGGCAGAAGACCAATGGTTGGATTCTTCGTACGTTTGGGCACTAAGAAAATCAAGTGCACAGGGTGTAGCGGAAGTGGCAAACAGCAAGCAGTTGCGCCGAAAGAAAAAGGCAAGGCAAAGGCGAAGAAAGCGCGTACGAGCACGGATAAAATGCGTATCGTGCGGGCGCCGCTTCCGTCCGCTGCGTCACGCAGTTGGTCCAGCGAAGACGTGTGGAAAAGAATGCCAGAATCACTTAAGAGCTATCGCCGCATTGAAAGCCCCCGACTTATCCCAACGCTCGCAGAACAGGTTCAGCTCGCACGTTCTCCAGATACCCGGGCACGCCTACGGCGGAAGCTCATCAAATCTCGTGCTCTCGCACTCGGCGTCTACAAGCGTAAGCACGACGATACGGATTCCTAGTGAGTGAGGACGCCGACAACTGGCTAGAGTCGTTCATTCGGCTTGGCGGTGAAGGCGTAGAGCAATGGTGGTGGGACCGAGACCTTTGGCATTGGTGCTACCAGTCTTCCTTGTCCGAGGTCGGGCGTTACGCGTGCGGATTGAAGATGAAAATCCCTAAGGGCGTGCACACGAACAGCGACAACGATGAGCCTCGGCTTGGTGCGTGCGAAGCATGCGCCGAGCTTTTCATGTCACAAGATTTGGACAGGACCTAAGCGGAAATGGATACGCCGAGAAAGCGGGCAGGGATTGCTATCAGCCCCTAGCTGAGCACTTTTGCAAGCACCACGTTTCTTATCAACCAACAATTAGGTGTGTGGGGAGACAAACGCGTGGTGGGCCTTACCCGCAAGGATAGGCGCCGGGTTCAGCTAACGGGACGCATGAAAGTTCGCAGGCGGTCCTGTCCTCCTATGTTAGTGTCGCGCCGTGGTTTTCACCGACCATGAGTACACGCACGTTCCCGTGGGGTCTCTGCAAGGCGCGGAGTACAACCCCCGGGATATCGATGCGGTGACCCTGCAGACTCTCAAAGAGTCTTTGCGGCAGTTTGGCTTTGTACAGCCGGTGGTGGTCCGCCGGTCCGACAGCCTCATCATTGGTGGCCACCAGCGGGTATCCGCCATGCTGCAGATTGTGGCCGAGGATGGCGGCGACCCGAATGAGGTCACCGTTCCGGTTGTCTACCTCGACAACCTCGACGATGAGCAGGCCAAGATGCTTAACCTGGCCCTCAACAAGATTTCTGGCGAGTGGGACCACGACAAGCTCGGCGACTTGCTTTCCTGGCTTGATGAGCAGAACAGCGAGCTACGTACAGTGTCGGGCTTCTCAGACGCTGAGATTTCCGACCTGCTCAACTTCGAGCCGCCCGCGCCGCCACCTCCGCCTCCAAAGAAAACCAAGGCGCAGAGGCAAGCCCAAGGGACTGCCGCTCCCCCTGTGGAAAAAGAAGTGTTTGAGTTTGACGTGGGCGCTGAAGATGTCGAAACCGTAGACCGCGCTTTGCAGGCCGCAAGCCGTCCCGGAGCAAACGCTGCGCTTGTGGCAATCGCTCGGGATATACTGGGTATCGACATTGATGATTGAGACGGGCTACGAATACGCCAAGGTTGCTATCGCCAAGCTCAAAGGCGCTGAGTACAACCCTCGGGAAATCAGCGATGAGTCTATGTCCGCGCTCATGGACTCGCTACGACAGTTTGGTTTTGTGCAGCCGGTGGTTGCGCGCAAAAGTGATTACCTGATTGTCGGTGGTCACCAGCGTGTTGCCGCGATGCTCGCCATCGTTGCGGAGCGAGAGGCCGACCCTGCAAAGGTCAAAGTCCCGGTCGTGCTCGTGCACGGCCTCGACGACACCCAAACCAAGGTGCTGAACCTCGCCCTCAACAAAATCTCTGGCGATTGGAACTACGACAAGCTGGGTTCGCTGCTTGGCGGTTTGCAGGCGGAGGTCCCTACCGATGACCTTGTGGTGTCCGGCTTCAATTCGTTCGAGCTGGACAGCTACAGCTTGCCGGCGGAAGACTTGAACGTAGACGCCCCAGAGCTGCCACCTGTTGAGGCGGCGAGCAAGGCGTACAAGTTCAAGCTCAACCCGAAGGCTGCCGACATTGTGAGCGCTGCCCTTGCGAAGTTTGAAGGCAGTGAGTCGGAGCGGTTTGTTGCGCTGTGTGAGGCGTACTTGGCTAAAAAAGAAAACAGCTAACTCGTAGCTGTTACCTCGCGCCAATCCGTACCACTTTAAAGTACTTTTAAATGGGCTTACGACGCCTCATCGTCCAAGACGATTATCTCAAGCTCTAGCTGGTCACCCTTGGCGGAGTTGCACTTGGAGCACAGGAGCTGGAGGTTGGTAATCTCATCCGTGCCGCCTTTGCTCACCGGCAGGATATGGTCAATCGTGGCTTGCCGCGGGTCGTCGTGCACAAGGTTGCACTGCTCTCCGCAGTGAGCGCAGAGCCCCTTGTGCTTGCGGAGGAGCTGCTTTACTAGCCACCGCTTGCGCTTCCGCGGAAGCGGCAGGGACTTTTTCCCTTTCCGGCGGCGGTATACCCGGGGGCGGCTACTCACAGTAGCGGGCTCGGAGGGCCTTCCGGTCGCTATCGGATGGATAGATGATTTCGCAGGCCAGCACGGCCTCAACGCTGCCTCTCATGAGCCGGCAGCCCGTGTCATCGTCCCCGAATCCCAGCAAGTGGCCCACCTCATGGCCGACTACCACAAGCTGTTGGCGGAGGTCCCCAGGGTAGGCGATATGGGCCTCTCCCTTGTCCCCGCACAGGTACGCGCCGCCGGCATGATTTGGGAGCATCCCAGGAGCCATCAGTTCGCCGCAGGGCGTCCCGTCTGTAGATTTGACGGTGATATCGGCCGCCGCCTTATCGTCCGTTAGAGCGAGAACTGTGCAGCCTGCGGAGCCGTTCCAAATGTCCACCGCAGACTTTGTGGCTCTACTGAAATCTTCCGCATATACGGTAATGGGCACCTTGTCCCAAACCTTGGCGTTGTCGGCCCACACCACGTCATCCTCGTGGTTGACGTTGAGCCAAACAATCCACGTAGCAAACGGGACGAAAATCACTGCAGCAATCGTAAGGCGCTGCCACAAGGGGCGCGCGAGAAACCACTTCATTGGGTCGGCCATGGGCTGAGCTTACCCGATGATGTCAATGATTGCGTTGCGAGGAAGGCCGTAGTGCCTGGCTAGAATTGCGAGCGGAGCCCCATCGGCGCGTTGCTGGCGTAGCGTGCGTACTTGCTGCGCGGTCAAAGAGTCGGACGGAGTTAGGTGAATGTTCGCTTGCCGGCCGGAACGAGTTGCCCGAGTACCCCGTTTGACTAGCCTCCCCTGTAGCACAAGCTCGCGCATACGGGCCGAGGCGGTTTGGTGGCGATACCCGGTTTGCTGCTCAACTTCGTCGCAGGTCATGCCCTTCTTACCGGCAGACGCAACTAGCGCATATACCCGCGCACGGATAGAGCTGGCGCTAGGTTCCATGCTTCTGGCTGCAGCACGCGACGTGCGGCTACCTGCAACATGGGGAGGCTTCCCGTTATAGGGAGCCTGGCTCACAAGGATAGGTCGAAGCGGGGGGCGGCCTCACCCAAGTACTTTTTGAGGCTCGCGACTTTGACGTAGCGGCTGCCGGCGACCCGGAGCCCCTCCACCTCTTCGCGGTCCAGCATCCGGTAAACGGCGCTGTGGTGCATGCTCAGGCGGCGAGCCACCTCAGTAGCGCGCAGGTAGCCATCCTTGCGGAGCTTCTCTGCGACCGCGCTGTGGCGCTTCGGCTTGAACTTGGTCGGCTTGACCTTTGCCTTGCTCCGCGCAGCCCGCTCATTGAGCGGACGGGGGCCAGGCTTCTTACGTGGCTTGTGTCCCATCTTCTTACTACTCGCTTTCGCCATGCTAGTCCTTATTGTACCAGATGCGCGCAACTAGCGCACTACTCAATGCCGCAGAGGGCTTTGACCCCCTCTTCAAGCGCTACGCCCTTCCCAGCGGCGCGTTTGATGGCCTTGCGGCAGGCCTGCATATCTTCCTTGGTGCCGAACTCGATTTCGAGCACGAACGGCTTTGGGGGTGGGGGCGGCTTCTCCTCAAAACCGGCGGCCGAACCCATAAGGATTTCGTCCTCATCCACGTCCCCGCTCACCGTCGCAATCAGCTCCTCAATCTCGTACATGGAGTAGCCGGAAAGCTCCATGTCTTCCACGTCGATTTCGTCGGCAAGGTCGGCAAAGCGATGCGCGATAGCGCCCAAGTCAAGCTCGCCCCGCAAACGGTTCATCCCGATTTGCACAAGCTGGTGGCGCTCCAGAGCCGGGTCACCTTCCTGCAAAACAACAGCAGGAATCTTTTTCAGCTGCAGCGTTTTTGCAGCGTCAAGGCGGTGGTGCCCGTCAACACAGACCAACCCGTCCGGGCTTTCCCGAACAAGAATCGGCTGCAGAAAACCGTAGGTCTGGATTGCCCGCACGAGCTTGTCGTACTCGGCTTCCTCCATCGCGTTGGGGTTGCCTGGGTCAATAGCTACGTCGTCGGGGCTGAGCTTGGTGTGCTTCATCGTGGTTTGTCGCGCCAGAGTTTGTATAGGCGGTAGTTGTTCTCAATCGCAAGGCGCCCGCGCGATGTTGCGCTGTACACCCTTTTGGCTTCGACGCCCCGCCGCTTTGCTACGTCGGCAGGAGTGTACTCTTTCAGTAGGACATCGCGGGCAAGGTCGCCGTCTTTTATGCGCGCGAAGGTCTGCAACATTTCGCTGAGCACTTCGATATGCCAGGCGCAGTCCGCGACAATGTCGTCGGTGCTCTTCTCTGTTACGAGAGTATCCTCGCCAATACCCACACGCTCGATGTCAAACGCGTCCACACGGTGCGCCTTGGGAACGTGCACGATGGAGGTGTTTTTCATCATGGAGTCACGAACCGCGTACGTCATTGACGAAAAGCAGTACTTGCGAATCCCGGCCCCGCCGTCGGGGGACCACGACTTCCGCGATTCAAGCAGGGTTTTCCAGGCTAGCTGCTTGAGGTCTTGCTTCGCCAGGTTGCGATATTTCTTTGCCAGCTTGTTGACGACCATCCCGGCGAGGTTGTCCCCCTCTGTGATGTCGTCATCGCTCCAAGTTTCTACAGGGTCGGTAAGTGCCACGGTTTTCCGATTCTGGGGCTAGTGTGAGGGTGCTCCGGCCACGCCCGTAAGGGCCGCCCTCGTTTGCGCTATCTGCGCTGGTTATCACGCCTGTGCTGGTTTCTCAAGTCTTTCGTTCGAACCAGCGTTTTGCACACTTGCTGCATATCTCCCAAGCCATCGGGAAGCCGTCTTCTACGTCCTTCAAAGCAAGCAAAAATTCCAAGGTGGTGTACTTGTTTGGCGGGCGGTAGTACCCAGCGGAGTCGTGCAAGGGATTAAAGTGGATTTTCTTGCAGGCGGACAGGGGGGATTCCAAGCCCGTTTCCGACAAGCCCGGGAACCAGTGCACGAGCAAATCGTGGCCCCGCCGCAACCACTGCACCATCTCGCTGCGGTCCATGCGGGTGACCGCTTCGATGGCTTGCTTTTCTTCTACGCTGGCAGCACGCATCGCCTTACTCCGTAGTTCCCGCGTAGGGGTCGGTTTCGCCCCCGAGCCTTTCTTTCGCGTCAATTTCAGTCAGCTCCCCGATTACGTCGTTGAGGTGGGCTTCGTCGAGCGAGTACCACAGGTACTTGCGTTCTTTCTTGCTGTGAAAACTGTGCTTAGTCAGTTTGCTGTCGCTGTTTATGGTTAGGTAGCGGCCCCGCAAGATGGTGAGCCACTCTTTTTCTGCCATGCGCCACAGGTGGCTAGTCGTGACTTGCAGGTCAAAGCCTGCCCGCAGGTGGTACAAGGTGAAAGGTTTGCGAAGTACCGCTTCCAGGTTGTCGGACCAAATGCGTTTCCGTTTAGGCGGTGGCTTGCCCTTGTGCTTCTTTTTCCGTTTGGGCTTCTTACCCTTACCTTTGCTCATGGCCCCACCTGCATCTGCGCCAACCGCCACTCGGCCTCTGCAGCACGGCGCCTAGAAGCATCTTTTCTCACGCTACGCAGCGTGGACGAAGATGGGTATCGTCCGTGCTTTCGGGCAAACAGTTTGCAGAACGCGTGCGCCCAAGCTGGAATCCAGGTGTTTCCCCAAGCTCTTTTTACGGGGACTTTTGCGCCCTCGCATAGAACTACGACATTCCGATTTGAAGTCGGAACGAATCCACGCCTGTTCATGTCGGTGAAAAACCGTTTGCGCTCGGTTGAGGGCTTGAGTTTGCGCTTTCGTCGGGGCTGTGCCTTCTTACGAATCGTCGGGAAGTCTCGGTCTACAAACTTCGCGATACGGTTCAAGCTGCTTTTGACAGCGGTTCGTGAATTGCGCCGGCCGACAATGCCGTGCTCAGGGTCCAGGCGCTTTACGTCTTTGAGTAGCTGCTTAACCGCAGCTTCTAGAGTTGTGATTCGTTTTGCCATTCTGCTCTTTCTCCTAGTCTGAATCTGGCTTCACACTCGGCGCTGCAAAACACGTGCTGCCAGTGGCTGTCCGCATCGATGCGGACCATGACGCCTTTGGGCGCGTGCGTAGGGCACGGCTCTGCGCCCTTAATGCAAAGCTCCTTCAAGCAGCAATCGCAAATCGAGTGCGCGCAGTCTTGTACGTCCCGTATCACGGGATGGCGCCTTGCCCTGTAGCGACGTCTGTGAACACCCAAATGATAGCGTCGTCATCCTTGGGAAAAACGTCCATCTGGGCGGGGAGGTTGGGATGGTAGACAAAACCCCAAGCCTCTAGGCACTGCAGCATGCTTCGCAGTGGGGCGTACGCTTCTTTGAGGTTGTACCTTCTAGCGACAACAAGGTCACGCGCCTTGATGACATCGCCTCGGCGAATCTCCATGGTGTCGCACCACCGGCTGTACATGTCCGCCCATTGCCTAGCTGCGGTGACCTTGTCGATATCGCTCATGGGTTGACTTCCACGATTTCTTGCCCGTCTCGGTTGTCGTAGACGCGTTTGCTTTCGTCCAAGAGCTTCTGCCATTCGGGGTGCAACTGCGACATATCGAGACCGGCAACCGCGGTGTGCAGAACGCTCACGTCAATCGGGTCGCCCATGAACCACTTGGTTAGCTCGCGGTATTTGTGCGAGCAAAACTGCCAGTTCAAGATGGTAATCATCGGGTCCAGCGCAGCCATTGTGGCGACGGGGTTAGGCTTAGGGTCGTAGTAGGCGACGCGGGTAATCGCATCTGGGTAGATGGGCCCGTCATGACACGCGGTCCCAAGCATCTTGATTGACTTCGGCCATAGGTCTTGCCAGAACCACGCCCGCTCACGAAACCAAAGTGTTCGGGCTTTCATGTCGCTATCAGTGGGGAACCGCTCACCATCGGGCCCTGTAAGCGCCAGGTGCGCAGGAGCCCCGCGCATAGACTGCTCTAGGAAATCCTCATCGGGGAGCATGTCGCAGACGTCAAGCCGCGTAACGTCCACCTCGATAATCGCCCAGCGCTCCCCTTCGTTTGCGACGTGGTTGGCAAAGTACGGTGCGTATCCATCGGTGAGGTACACGCAGTGCTCATTGCTGGTCACGGTGTGGTCCCAATTTCCACGAGTACCGAATTCGAAGCGGGGGAGGAT
>CAYYHN010000037.1:0-13553 GCA_964471245.1 uncultured Rhodothermaceae bacterium
AGGGGCCGAGCGAGCCCCGGGGATGTGCCCCGCAATCGGATCTATGGGTTCGTGTTCGCCTTGGTAGCGCACGGCATCGCGGGCGTCAATGATGCACCAGTCTGGAGCAACTCGGCGATTGTCTACGGCGTTGACATTGGCGATCAGATGTGACTGGGGGTGTGCGACGAAGGTACGCGGCGGTCGGGCGGAGGGGATATCAGTTGTAGGATAGCCCGCCTCGGTCCATCGAGGCCAACCGCCATCAAGGACTGCAACGGCGTCGTGGCCGAGCCAGCGCAGCATCCACCAAAGCCGAGCCGCGATGCCGCCGCCCATATCGTCATACGCAACCACTTGCACCGTGGCATCGATGCCCCAGTAGCTGAGTGTTTGGGCGAACGCACCAGGCGTCGGAAGTGGATGACGCCCCGTACGGCCGGGAAGAATAGGGCCGGAGAGGTCGTCATCGAGGTGGGCATACAGTGCGCTAGGGATATGACTCGCCGCATAGGCTTTGCGGCCACGCTCAGTATCCGCTAAGGCGAAGCGGCAGTCGATGATGCACCAGTCGAGATCATCTAGATGCTGCGCAAGGTCTTGCGGCGCAATTAGGGTAGAAAACATAACCATGACAGGGGAAACGTGCGGAAAGTGGGATCGTAAGATACTTGCTGTCTCACGAACCCGCTGCATTGCTGAACGTAGACCTCTACTACACCTTAGGTCATCTCCTTGGCATCACATCAATACGACTTAGCACAAACGGATCTGCCTCCGATTGCGGCCTTGCTGAAGGCTGCGCATGCTGAAGGTCATCAACCTGCTACCTTGCTGGCCGTCTGCCCAATCTCGCCGTTGGTTGTGGAAGCCGCACTGTTGGCTGCTTCGGAAGCCAACGCGCCGTTGCTATTGGCTGCTACTCTGAATCAAGTCGATCAGGATGGAGGTTACACGGGGTGGCGTCCGCACGAGTTGATGGCGTTTATTGCCGAAGCTAAGCAGCGTCTTTGCACCGAGAGCGTCCCAGTATGGGTTGGGCTCGATCATGGTGGTCCATGGATGCGGGATGCTGATGCTCATGCCCAATCGCCGTTGGCCGACGCGATGACGCGCGTTAAAGCAAGCATCGTATCCTGCCTAAATGCAGGATACGCGCTGCTACATATCGATCCCACGGCCGATCCACATGTGCCTTCGGGTACGTCCGTTCCTAAGGGAGATGTGTTGGCTCGCACCATCGAACTGATAGACCATGCAGAGCAGTATCGTGTAGCACGTGGGTTGCCCGCAGTGAGTTATGAAGTCGGCACAGAAGAAGTAAGTGGGGGGCTTCATGACTTAGCGGACTTTGAAGCGTTTTTGGCAGAGTTGGATGCCGCTTTGGTTGCAAACGACCTAATAGACGCAAAACCCATTTTTGTGGTCGCCAACGTTGGCACAAGCTTGGGCGCGAGCACATTTGACGAATCGCTAGCGCGTACCAAGACGGGAATAGCGCTCCAGTATCATGCACGCCTCAAAGGCCATTACAGCGATTTTGCCGAGGCACCGGAGGCGTATCCACGTGCAGGTATAGGCGGCGCGAATGTAGGCCCTGGTCTGGCTGCAATTGAGTATGATGCCATGTGCGCGCTGGCGAAGCAAGCCACTTCTAAAGTGGGAGAGGCATGGCAAAAAGCGATGGACGATGCCATCAAGCATAGTGGGCGTTGGAAAAAATGGGTTACTGATCCTGATGCTACTTTCGATTCGCTTCCCCATGATACACAGCGATTCCTGCTCCGCACAGGTAGCCGCTATGTAGGCCAACAGCCAGCAGTGAAAGCTGCACGTTCGCAACTCTTTGCAACCCTTCCGAAGCATGTAGATGGACCAAAGCACGTGCGAGATGCCATCAAGGTCGAAGTTATGCGTTACATGGTTGGGTTCAACTTGTGCGACTTTGCCTCACGATTCGAAACGACTTAGGAGCAGCCGATTGGGCAATAGTTGCCCAACTCTATCGTTGATGTCGTGAACCGTTGCTTTGCCCACCGAAGCCAGCCCCACTTCCTAGATGCACCAATTTGGTACGGCGTTTCTGCTTGTCTTTCTGCTTGCAACCAACGCGCTGCTAGCTCAGCAACGCATCGTCGGCGTGGTCCTCGACGCCAATACCGATGAGCCCTTGCCTTCTGCGACGGTGCAAATTGAAGGCACTACGGAAGGGACCATAACCAACGCGGTCGGGCGCTTTGAGTTGGGGCAAGTTACCATGCCCACGACCCTTGTCGTGCGCTACATCGGCTATGCGTCCCTAAGGGTATCCGTTGATGCCAGTACACGGCAGCCTCTGGTAATAAAACTGGAGCCCTCGGCTGTTTTGCTCGATGAAGTGGTGGTCGATGGGGAAGACCCTGCAGTTGGGATCATGCGTCGGGTGATTGAGGCGAAGCAGGCGTGGCGCGCAGATCTGACGGCAATGCAAGCCGAGGTGTATACGCGCTTCATGTTGTATCGACAGGAGGAATTGGTACAGGTGCGCGAGCAGATCGACGAGTTGTATTGGCGACCTGAAGAAGGAAGCCGTGAGGTCATCATGGCCGAGCGCATTCGTCCGCCTCGATCAGGCCGTTTTCGCTATGCGGGGCCGACCTATGTGCCCAACTTCTACGACGATAATGTTGCGATTGCTGAGTTCGAGTTGATGGGGCCGACGCATCCACGCGCTTTAGATGTGTACCGCTTCACGCTCGGCGGCTATCGGCAGCAGGACGGGCAGCGTGTCTACGATATCTATTTTGCACCCAAAGCCGCACTCGCTACTACGCTCATCGGTCGTGTTGCCGTACTCGACTCCGTGTACGCCGTCCTCGAAGTGCAGGCACGTCCGCATCCCGACAACGTGTGGCCTGCGCCTATCAACAGCGCAAATATCACGTTTGAGCAGCGTTTCGCTCCGCTTGGCAAGAACTACTGGCTCCCCATCGATTTGCGCGTGGAAGGACGGGTGCAAGTCGGGCGCTTAGGGGCGCAGCATCCCGAAGCGAGCTATGAGCAAGTCTCCCGGCTCACACGGCACGTCGTCAACATTCCCGCCGCCGATTCCATCTTTACATCCGGTCGCCGCTTTCTCGATCATCCCCTGAAAGAGGCACAGGACTTTCTCTTTCGATGGAATCCCGGGCTTGTCCCGATGACGCCAAAAGAAACGGAGGCGCTGCTTGCTATGGACCCGCGTATGACAATCCGCCGCGCCTTCCGGCCGGATGGATTGCTAGCCGGGTACACCGCCGTTGATGTCGTAGAGCGGGAAGAAGTAGTAACCGAAGAGGAAGCGACTCGTCGCCGCTTTGGGTACCGCCCAGGCCTTTGGGCGTATTTTAATCGGGTAGATGGCTGGTTTACAGGATTAAGGCGTTCGGTGACATTGGGTCGAAACGTTGTGTTGTCAGGCGGTGCGGGGTATGCGTGGCATCGCAAGGCCGTTGGGGTGGAAGGGCGGCTGACGTATGGATGGACCACGGCGCGTGGCCTTTGGGACGGCTTCGTGCGCCTAGAAGGGAGCGAAGGCACGCAGCCGCGTGGCTTGTCGGCAACATATCCGGAACTGTTTACGAGCCTAACTACCTACGGTGGCTACGATGCGTACTACGACTTTTTCAATAACCGACGCGGCGTCCTGACCGTCGGTACCACATGGAAACCTTGGCAGCTTGGCTTTGCTGTTGGAGCAAACATCGAACAGCACGACTCTGCCGAGCGCAACAACGACTATGAAGGCTGGCTTCGTGCCAATGAGCAACGCCCCAATCCTAGCATAACGCCGGGCGATCTTCGTTCGCTAACAGCCGAGGTAACCATAGGAGAGCCAATTTCGCAAACCCATCTTCCGGGTGCACGTGGTCTGCAACTCACCACCGAACATTCTACACCCGACGTTTTCGGTAGCAGCTACGATTATACTACGCTGCGTGTAGACGCTCAGTACAGCTTTGCGACATTTGGTAGCCGCCGCGCTTGGCCTGCGGCCTTCCATATGCGGCTGCGTGCGGGCACATCACGTGGCACGCTCCCGGCGCAGCGGTTCGCCTTACTCGACGCTGCTACCGGCCCCTTCGCGTCGTTTGGGAGCTTTCGCACCCGCGCGCAACGGCCCTACGAAGGTGATCGCCACGCCGCACTTTTTTGGGAGCACGATTTTTCTACGTTGCCGTTCGAAGCGTTCGGCCTCTGGCCCATTGCCCGCGCTAGCGTCGGCCTAAGCATCTTTGGGGCACACGGGCGTACATGGCTGACCGATCGCGCCGAAGACCCGCTCACGTTTATACCCCAAGTCACTGAGGGCATGCATCATGAACTCGGCATCGGGCTTACCAGCTTCTTTAACCTCCCACTGCGACTCGACGCCACTTATCGCCTCGACGATCCCGGCTGGGCGTTCTCTGTCGGCATGTTCCGGCGCTTTTGAGGGTGACCACATATCTGAGAAGTCACGTGGTCTTCAGAACGTGCATTTCATTTCAAGCAACGCGACTTCAGTCCCAAAATAGTGCGACGGAAGGGTTGGCTCTGGCTCAATTACACGTTGGCCTATGACGTTAAACCCGGCCTGCTCGTAATATGCGATCAACTGGCTACTTGCCGCAGCTGTATCCATTCGAATCCCTTCGCGTCCTAGCATAAGGCAACGTTCGCAGGCCCAATCGAGAATACAGGTGAGGAGGCCACGAGAAGTGCTTGCTGGACCACGAGCAATGCGATGAAGATAGAGATGTGCATTGCGCTCATGATGACCCCAGACTGCATGATCATTGTAAGCAATAGCGAACGTGCTAGCCACAGTCATGCCGTCAAGGACGCAGAAGAGTTTCTGAGCCTGAACTTCTTCACGGAGCAACGAATCTGAAAACTCAGGCCATATAAGCGTTCCCCGATCCTGCTGCCTCGTTCGGCCAGAGGCGTAGGCTTCTTGGATTGAAGCTAAATCGTTCTTGTTGGCGCGTACGACCTTCACAGCTTGGTAATACCAATTCTTAAGATTTGTTACGCAAACGTACCTTGATCGTCATCCCGAGTATAGCCGAGCGAGTTCCTGCTCAGCCGTGTCGTGAAAGAAGTATGGCGTGAGCGCGAAGGCAAGCCTTGGGGCTCACGCCTCATGCATGTGTTCAATACAATCCAACTCCGCTATTCCACCGTCACGGCTGTACCACTCACGCTGACCATCAGCATGCCGCCGTTGGGGCCGATGGTTTCGTAGTCGAGGTCGATACCAATGAGCGCGTTTGCGCCGAGGTACTGTGCGGCTTCGGCGGCTTCTTCCATCGCAATCTGGCGTGCGCGGCGTAGCTCCTTCTCGTACGCCGCCGACCGACCACCTACGATGTCGCGTATGCCCGCGAAGAAGTCCTTGAAGATGTTGGCGCCGAGGATGGCTTCGCCTGTGACAATGCCATGATACTTGGTGATCTTATGGCCTTCTACCGAGTTGGTGGTGGTGATAATCATACAGATAGTTGTAATGCTTAAGGTAAATGGGCTCAACTGCGTATACTGCATTCCACAGGCTACGAAGTATGCCATGCCGTTAAGGGGTTTGTAAAGAACATCCTACGGACAAATTGCCATTTTGTGACCACTGAACGCTCAGTAATCTAGCTGCTCAGCGCGCGTTCTACGGCATCAAAGCCGGATTCGCACGCTCCGTGTACGGTCGCTTGGTTGTCGATGGAGAGCGCTTCGCCAGCAAAAAACAACTTCCCCAAAACCGGCTCTTGGAGTGCAGCCACCGTGTCCTCTTGGTCGTTTTCGAACGTGTAGGAATAGGCGCCTTGCACGTATGGTTCGTTTGACCAGTTTTGCACCACATGCTGCACGTAATGCTGCGAGGCCTTGCCATCGAAGATCTCGTCGAGGTCAGCAAGCACTTTTTGGAAGATGGCTGCATCAGAACCAAGCTGCGTGTACTGGCCTGCATCCTCGTTGATGGAGAAAAGCCCCAGCACGTGGCGGTTGGAGTCTTTGCGAAACGCTGCATCGTAGAAGACAAACGAGTCGTTTGAGAGATTCGCAAGCAGACCTCCGATGAAGAGGATATCCGGATAGAATCGCTCGCGGAATTCGATAAAGACTTTTAAGCCATCACCCATAAAAATGCTGTCAATCGCATTGGTCGTCGCTTGTGGCAGAGCGGGTGTAAAGGCTACCAAGTCGCCTTGGAGCACTTTGATAGGGATGGTGAGGATGACTTTGTCTGCGGTGTAGGTGGTGTTGTCGGATGAAGTCAAGACCACGCCATCAGCGGACGTATCGACGCGCACGATGGGTTGATTGTAGACGATGCGGTCGGCAATCTGCGGGACCATGTGCTGTTCAAAGAAACCATACCACGTGGTGCGCTTGAACTTGTACTCGCTATAGAAATGCCGCGCGTAGTTATGGGAACGCAGCTTGCCGTTGTTCCACGTCCGAAAGGTCTGGGGATTGTAGGTGATGAAGTCGATCGACGCATCCACACTGGGATCATCAAGAATGTCGGCGAGGATGGAGGGTGACGTGTGGATCCACTCAGCACCGATATCGATGGGGAAGTCCACGAAATCATCCGCGCGTTTTACGCGGCCGCCAAAACCAGAAGCGGCTTCTATGATCTGGAAATCAATGTTGAGACGATTGAGCAAATACCCCGCAGAAAGTCCGGCTGCACCTGCCCCAATCACGATGACCTTGCCTGAAAAGTCCGTTTGCAGGGACGGGACCAGCGCACTGTCGTCATCGCACGATGTAAGGAGCATGGATAGCAACGGGAGCCCAATGCCGAAAGACAAGCTTTTCTTGATGAAATCCTTCCTGTTCATGCGCAGGATTAGTTTGATAAATTGAATAGAACCCCGAGTTCTAAGCCAAAGAACGCCGCATTTGCGCGTTGCGAAATAAGACTTGGGCCATAGAATGCGTGGAGGAAAAAACCCAGCCGTTTCTTTGGCAAGACATCGAAGCCAAGGCCGATTGTTGGGGCGAGTTGGTGCAGCGTATCCACGTTGAATGTGCGCTTGCCTGTGCCCAAGTCCACCGTGCCATCGGTTCGCTGACGCCCAAGGATGTACCCAAGACCAAGTGAGGCCAGCGGGGCAAAGCGTTTGGCACTTTTGCGTGTACGCAGCACCACTTCCGTGTTCACAAGAAAGTTATGCTGCACGTCTGGAAAGCTGAAGTAACCTACGTGTGGCCTGACACTGAGGGAAAAACTACGGCTGCTTTTGCTTGCGTCCCACTGTTTCACCTCGAAGGATGTGCCGACTTTTGCACCTATCTGAATGCCGTAGGGTGCGAAATAGCCGAGATACATGGAACTCGGTTTCGATTGTGCCAACACACCATTCGCACACCACAACGCGACAAATACCAAGAGCAGGGTGCATCTCACAAAAGAAAGGTTCATACTTAGCAAGTCGAACGAGATGTCAGGTGTAGGTTGCTCTGAAAATAAACATGGTGGATGCAAAGAAGAAGGCTATTCTTGAAGGGCAACTCCGAATGTATGGTTCGGTTTGACGGCGTCTTCGCGGATGAGGCGAATCTCAACGAGACGTGCAGGGTACGCTTATCTCACCATCACGTCAGCATAAAGTTTTGGAATGAAGGCCTTACGTTGGGTAGTCCTGCCATGTATGATGCTTCTGCTTGCTGCCTGCCAGCAGAGCAACTATATCGATGATTTGAGCGACACGTCCTTTGTGTTGATTGATGCCGATGGGAATCAGGTCGCTTTTCCAGATGACTTTGAGGGCAAAATTGTGTTGGCAGGCTTTATCTACACGTATTGCCCAGACATCTGCCCGATGACCACGGCGAACATGCGTGTTGTGCGAGAGCAGATGCAAAATCCCTCGGATGTCCAGTTCGTTACCCTGACATTTGACCCCGAGCGCGATACCCCAGAGGTCATGGCACGGTACCGCGAAGCCTATGGCCTAACAGATACGGATTGGAAATTTCTCACGGGTGAGCCGGACGTCATCGAGCGTTTGATGCAGCGTATGCGCGTCCGGGTGGAAACGTCGTCATCCGAAACGACTGCCGATGGCGAAGCGGTCTACTTTCTCAACCACACCGACCAGATCAGCTTGATCGACCAACAGGGGCGCGTCGTGTTTAACTATGGCGGGAGCATGACGCCGCCCGATATTTTTGTTGAAGACATCCAAAAACTACGCTGATGAAGATGCACAACCTGCGTGGATGGCTATGGTGCGCGTGCTTGGTGCTCGCTGGGTTCATGGTTGCGGCGTGTAGTGAGCCTGCAAACGAGTCGGCAACTACTCGAGATGCACCTGAGTTGCTTGCGAACGTCACAACGGGTGACCTGATGATTGAAGCGCCGTGGGCACGCGTTGCGCCTGCAGGGGGGACGAGCGCCGTCTATCTGCGCATTGCCAATGGAACTGCAATGGCTGACACGCTGGTTGGGGTCGCCAGCCCAATGGCGGCGACGGTTGAGTTGCACGAGAGTTTTGTTGGGGAAGGCGGCGTACGCGGCATGCGGCCTGTAAACGGATTGCCCATCGCCGCAGGCGCAACCGCACCCTTGCAGCCAGGGGGCTTCCACATCATGCTCATCCGCCTTCGGAACGCCTTGGCTGAAGGCGACTCCGTAGCCGTGGATCTGGCATTTACTCAAGCAGGCACACGCACCATTGCCGTTCCCGTGCGTACCACCGCACCCTAAGCTTGATGCAACCGTGCGGATGAGGCGCTTGGGTGCTAACTTGGCGTGTTTCGGATTTCTATCTCCTTAAGAGACTGTTTGGTACCTGGGTTGGAAGACGAGACTGTGAGATTTTCGACGGCATCTCTGTTCGATTTTGAAGTGCGTAGCCCTGCTACGTGCTGAAAAACCGTAGGCGAAGCCGAAGGGCATCGAGCAATGATGCTCGAAAAGATCCGGTCGCAGGCCCAAATCGAGTTACCAAACAGTCTTTAAGCATCGCATATATCCGCGTAGGTACTTATGTCGCTCGAATGGCTTCTCACGGGTCTCTCGTTGGGCTTCCTAGGAAGCGCGCACTGCTTGAGCATGTGCGGCCCACTGGCTATGGGGCTGCCCCGCCACGGTGCAAAACGACTTCGTATGGTGGCCGAGCGACTCACGTACAACGCCGGTCGTATCCTGACATACACAATGTTGGGCGGCGCTTTTGGGGCGTTAGGCTTAGTCATCGCATTCGCAGGGTATCAGCAATGGCTCTCAGTGGTGCTTGGCCTGCTGATGATCATCGCGGCTATCATGATGCTCCTGCGACGTCGCCTCGGCGGATTAGAGGCGATTCCCGTGCGCTTCGTGCAACGGTTGTTTAAGGCTTTGCCAAGGCTGTATCAACGCGGCGGGTTCGGCTCGATGCTTGCCGTTGGCTTACTTAATGGCCTACTACCGTGCGGCCTCGTGTATGCGGGTTTGGCAACAGCCGCTACTGGCGATTCCATTGGGGCCAGCATGGGTTTTATGGCTGCATTCGGCTTGGGCACGCTGCCTGCAATGCTTGCCATCAGCTTGCTTGGTGGGATGATCAGTGTCGAATGGCGCACGCGTTTGCAGAAACTGATACCGCTTGGGCTGCTTATCCTTGGGATTCTACTGGTGCTTCGCGGTCTATCGCTCGGCGTCTTGCTGAGCCCCGATCTGCGCGAAGCCCTCTTCACACCGGGTGTCTGCCGATTCCTGCCGTTGGTCGAGCCTGCAACGCCCTAAATTAGCGTTCTATTTCGATCTTCAAATCACGCACATCTTTGTAGGCGATCACATAAATTGGCGGCACCATTCTCACTCCCTATCTCCGAGGTATCGCCATGACCCCTTTCGTCGCTGAGTTCATCGGAACAGCCCTGCTGCTTTTACTTGGCAATGGTGTTGTTGCCAACGTCGTACTCAAAGACACGAAGGGGCACGGATCCGGTTGGATCGTGATCACGTTGGGGTGGGGGATGTCCGTCTTTGTGGCCGTCTTTTGCGTAGCAGCCGTGAGTGGTGCGCACATCAACCCAGCCGTGACGATTGGTTTAGCATTAGCTGGCAGCTTCGAGTGGGCGATGGTCGGTCCGTACATCGCGGCGCAAATGTTAGGCGCGGCCGTTGGTACCTCCCTCGTCTGGCTCCAGTACAAAGACCATTTCGATGTAACCGAAGACGCCGACGCGAAACTAGCGGTATTCTGCACCGCTCCCGCAATTCGAAACACCGCATCGAACTTGGTTTCGGAAACGATTGGTACGTTCGTGCTGGTGTTCGGCGTGCTGTACCTCGTGGCTCCCGATATTGCAGGAGCCGATGGCGGTGCGGGTGGTCTTGGTTCGCTGGATGCGTTACCCGTTGGTTTGCTTGTGTTGGTCATTGGTCTCGCGCTGGGCGGGACAACGGGCTATGCCATCAATCCCGCGCGCGACCTTGGGCCGCGTATCATGCATCAACTCCTACCCGTCTCCGGAAAGCGTGACAGCGACTGGGGCTATGCGTGGATTCCCGTTGTCGGCCCAATCTTAGGCGGAGCGCTTGCAGCGGGGCTCTACTCGTTGCTGAGTGTTTGATGACCAGCTTGGCGGTATCGCTCGCGGATGGCTTGCTTCACCAGTTGCCGTTCGATCAACAAGTCGGCAAGGTCGCCTGGTAGTTCGGCTGCAGACGACTCGGCGAAGACACGTTTGACCTTGCGCTCGTCTATATCGACGCGGTAGAGGACATGCATCAGGTACGACGGGTTGCGGTCGAGGAGCCGTGTGATTTCGCCAATCAAAAACCGCCGAATTGCTTCCATACCATTGGCGTGGGCGGCATCGGGGATGGTGGTGCCGAGCGAAATGGCAAGGGCGTGGTAGGTTGCAGGCAGCAGCTTGTCGGGTTCGGACATGGCGAGCGTTAGATCAACATGGCGTCGGTCATGACTTCGACGATACTAGGTCCGTTGTGGGCGATGGCTTTGGCAAGAGCGGCATCGAGGTCCTCGGCGCGTTTCACCTGGATGCCTTGTGCGCCGCAAATCTTGGCATACGCTGCAAAGCTGGGATTATGGAGGGTAGTCTCCCATACATCCCAACTGCCTGATCGTTGCTCTTTGGAGATCTTACCGAGTTCGCTGTTGTTCAGGACAACATGCGTCAAGTTCATGTTATAGAGTACAGCGGTGTTAAGCTCGCCCATGTATTGCCCAAAGCCCCCATCACCCGACACCGAAACAACGGGGCGATTGGCAAAGGGGGAATCGGGCTCTTGCGTGGCCGCCCACGCGCCCATCGCCGCCGGAAATGCGAAGCCGATAGAACCCAAGTAGCCCGACATGAGAACCGTTTGCCCCACGCATTCGAAGTAACGACCGTAGGAATACGTGTTGTTGCCCACATCAACCGGCATGATCGCGTTTGCAGGCGTCTGGCGCGTCAGGGCAGCGAACACTGCTGCTGATGAAATGCCTTGGCCGCGGTCGTCTTCGGCAACCCGTCGTCCCTTCTCTTCGCGCCAGATCGCCCAACGATCGGCAATCTCTGCTGTCTGATCGACGGCGTGCTGCTCCGTTTCTAGGCCTGCGGCCAGCAGCGGCACGGTCCGACTGATTTCACCGAGGACGGGAACGGTGACGGCATGGAATTTTCCCAACGTCATCGGGTCGAAGTCTACTTGGATCGTCGGGATTTTGGGGCTGATGCCGGTATGGTTGCTGAAGCTTGCGCCAAACACGACGAGCAGGTCGGCTTCGTTCATGAAGTAGCTGGCGATGGGCGTCCCACTGCGGCCTAAGACGCCGCAGCCAAGCGGGTGGTCATCTGCAATTTGCCCTTTGCCTTTAAACGTCGTGATGATCGGACACGCCAACTGTTCGCCGAGCGCAATGATGGCATCCATATGGAACCGTGCTCCGTGCCCCACGATGATGACGGGGCGCTTGGCCTGTTGCAAACGCTCGACTGCATCGGCGATGGCAGCTTCCGGAGGCGCAATGGCGCGCGAGGGGAGGCGGCCTTCGGGGCTGCCAACCGGGGCTGCATCGTCTGCGGGCAGTGTTTGGACTTCATCGGGGAAGATGAGGTGTGAGACGCCTCGGTTGAGTAGGGCGCTCTTCATCGCCAAGTTGATCAACTCGGCGTGTTTGCTGGTATGCAAGACCGTCTGCGACCATTGCGCGACTTTGCCAAACGCGGCTTGCAAATCAACTTCTTGAAACGCACCTGGGCCGAGCACCTGAGTGTCCACTTGACCCGTAAGGGCGAGGACCGGGGCACGGTCCACGTTGGCATCCCAAAGGCCCGTGAGCAAGTTGGTCGCGCCGGGGCCCGCGATGGCAAGGCAAGCCGCCGCACGTCCCGTGAGTTTGCCGTAGGCCGAGCATGCGAAAGACGCTGCGCCTTCGTGGCGGATGCCAATGTATCGCATCGTACCTGCACGCGTCTGGCGACGCAACGCATCGGCTAGGCCAAGGTTGGAGTGGCCGACCATGCCAAAGACCCACTTGATGCCCCAGTTGACCATCGTTTCCGCCATCACATCGGTGACGGTGCGCTGGTGCGTCGGCTCTGGCTCAAAGCCGACGTATACGCCATCGTCACGTACTTCGACAGGAAAGGTCTCGACACCATCATCATAGCCCGGTGCTATCCCCGAAAGTGGGTCGTAATCCCAACCGTGCCACGGGCAGCGCAGCAATCCGTTCTCGATGGATCCTTCGCCCAACGGACCGCCTTGGTGCGGACATTTGTTGTCGAGTGCGCCATACGTTCCCTTGAAGTGAGTCATGCAGAGGGTCGTGTGGCCACAAGTTACAGAAGTGACTCGTCCTTCAGGAAGAGCGTCAAGGTCGAGTACTTTGTGCCAGTCGAGTGGGGTGGATTCTGTTGTGGACATTACGGTAAGGGAAATATGGGCAGGGGATGGGCGAGCATGGTAGCAACCTCAATGGAAAATTGCTACGGCGTCCGTGAAGGAAAAAGTCAGCAAACACAGGTGCAGCTCGAAGGAAAATGCCTTGGGGTTGCTCGTTTGATTCTTGAACAAGAAAAATTGATTGCCAGAACGACATGGTAGACATCTTGAGTATAGCAAGAATCGAAAGGGTTGATGGTGTTGATTGTGTTGGGCACGACGTTGGAATCGAGACCCAAGGGCCAACAGCCAAGAGTCAACGGCCGCGGCGCTCAGCAACGAGGCGCTCGAATGCCATCAACCAATTCGAGCGCCGCTATATTTAAGCGAGTATGGTCAACTTTCATCCACATTGCCCCAACGATGTGGGAAGCATGTTCGGGCAAGTTTCAATCCGTGGCTGCTGTAGCAACTGTCAAGTCATGTGCAGCTTTTGATCGACGACAAAATTTCAAGTTACATGAGTGGTTACTTCGATCGCATAAATCCCAATTTGCTCAAACTGCTACCAGGGGATGCCCAAGTAATTGTAGAGGTCGGCTGTGGGGCGGGTGCTCTGGGCAAGCGCTACAAACGAATCAATCCGCATGGAGAATATATCGGTATTGAACTGCATCAAGAAGCCGCAAAAATCGCCGCTACTCGATTAGACCGAGTTATCGCTGCCAATGCCGAAAATCCTATT